>NZ_ADFQ01000016.1:0-151462 GCF_000177355.1 Prevotella amnii CRIS 21A-A | reverse complement strand
CATTCTACGCTGCTTTCTTAAAGCATTTACACTTAGGCACTTACAGCACGCTATATAAGATAATTATTAAAATGTATCTAATTGAAAATAAACAAGTTACCTTGTTTGTAAAACTAAACTGGTAAAGGTTTGGAAACGAGCGAGCTACTCGGCTTCGCTATTTTCTGCCTAACAAAGAACGCTTGTTATTCCGCTTGCAACGGATAATACTTTATTACCGAATAACAAGCGTTTTTGATGAGATATTCTTCTTTCTGCACTTTTCTAATGCGATTTTTGATAGGGTTATAATCCTCGTCCTTGAGCTTAATGAGGTTGGAAACCTGCCCATAGAACCTTCCTGTATGTTGAAGAATGGCAATGGCTTCCCTCTCATTGTCTGTCATCTTGGGAACGGCTGTTATCTCGCCGTTAAGGAGTATTTCCCGACAATAATCGGAGAACTTCCGCCCTGTATTTTCCGCCTTTGATTTGATACGCTACCTTTCCTCTAAGGTACATCTTACTTTAATGAACTCCGTTTTGTTCATCCTCTGTTCTTCTTTATCCTGTTGCTGCCATCGGGCAGCTTTTCCCTTATATCTGTTCATATAAGTTTCCTTGAAAGTTTATCATTGTAGATGATTCGTTGTTGCTTAATTCCCGAACACTGACCGATGAGAACGGAGTGATTACGGTCTAATCTCCCCGACAGTCTAACGAGGGGAGCTGGGCGCAGTTTGTGGGTACAAACTGATGTCTTGTTGGTGTCTGCTAACGAAACGTTTACGCACAAGGCGTTTTGCTGCTTGAAAGTGAATGCTGTGCTTTCCGAGCCTGAAAGCATTCATGTCCCCCAACGAACAAACACACATTCTCTTAGCAGAAACTTTACTTTTTTATATTGTATTTAGAAATAAAAATACTAACTTTGCGACTATTAATAATCCCTTAAATTCAAGGGCTTATGATAAAGTATGTAATCCAAGCAAAGAAAAATCCGCTTAAAAAGAATGAAATGAAGTATTATGGGTCAGTAGTATAGAAATCGTAGGTCTTGCCCATATCTGATGTGTATGAAATGTTTTCTTGCGTCAACTCCTTTATCGCTCTGAGGATAGTATCAGAGCTACAAGTGCTAAGTGTCGGATGAAGCGAGAGGTGGTTCATCAAATGAGTAGTGCCATCCTGGGCTACATGAACCGCCACAGAAGTAGATACTCTTGAGAGAATAAATGATTTCGCTGTACTGATAGCCGAACGATCTACACCTTAGACCGATGGTTGAGTCGATTACAGATGATAATGTGGAACCAAATTGCTCCATGATTGAAAATAATCCACCAAAAGGAGTGATCTCTCATATTTAATTTATATCTTCGCCATGTCTATCGTCGGATTCTCTTGTTTTTTTTGCAACACTAATATAAGAGAAAATTCTGACATAGCAAAATCCTAAGCAACTTTTTGTTGCTCAGGTACTTAAAAAGTTTAATTTATAATAGTGTTGCGGAATTAAGGAACCTAAATATTTTCATCTCTATGATTCAGAAAACATTATTATTATTTATCTTGATGGTCAACCTCGTCGCATTGCATTGTGGTGCTGAAGTGTTACAGCCGTCAACCACTTTGCCTAGTGATGGGTGTCCCGAACATCTTTACGTCATTACCAATGGCAACGGCTATAGCATGAATGTGCTAACTGCTCCTACACAGACGGATGCAAACTGCGGTTTGTTTGCCTTCTATGCCGTTGACGGAAAGACTGGAAGCTACTATATTTACAGCTTCGGCGCCAAGAAGTGGCTCACCTATACAGTTGGCGCATCGTATGAAACAGGTACAGCGTTCCTTACGCTCAGCGATCAGAAAAACGAACAATGCTATTTTGTTACTTCGTCCGTCGGTAACGGTAGCTACGAAATTTCACCTGTCACGGCACAAGGAGACAAGGCTGCATTATACTTCAACTGGTTTGAGGGCATAGGTGCAAGCAACCCTTTGGACGGCAAGCTGTCCGTAGGACTATGGACCAATAGTGGCAATCGGGACAACGGAAGTAAGTGGAACATCAAAGAAATGGTACGCCATAGCTATACCGTCAAGGTAAGTGGAGCGGAAAAGATACAAATCAAGGGTGAGTACTATGCCTCTGGTAACGTCTACACCACCTTGCAACCACTGCAGCAAGCCGATATTGTCGCACCACGTCAAACAGGCAAGTTTGCCGTTATATCCATCAACGACGCATTGCATCGCATCACGGTAGCTTATGCCAATACTCCCGTGCAGCCTGCTGTTGTCACTTATGCCAATGCCGCGGTGTACCCTGCACAGCAAAACAACGTTGGAGTGGCTGTCACAACTAAGAAGAAAGGGGTGTACACCTTGAGCAACAATGTGTTGGCTGCCTCGTTCATGAAAGTAGACGGACAACTGTATTTTGCCGGATGCAAAGCCATGAGCCTGCAACCGGGCACCGAACTCTTTGTAGTAACTTTTGGTAATGGCATGCGTGTTCCTGCCTCAGCCATGAAATTAAGGAGCGTTGAACTCGTAGACTTGCCTGCCAACCCACAAGCGGTGGGTGGTGCGGAACATTATCCTGGTAAGGCATTGGTGGCAAAGTATGAATACAAGTTTGGTGATACCACCCTGCAAATGGTATGGAAAGCCGTACTAAGGGACGGTAGTCACTATCTACGAAGCGAAATAGAGATAACTGGCATGGGCGATGTAGATATGCACAGCGTGACACCTCTTTTATATATAGTAGATACAAAAGCCGCTGGTAGTGTGCCACAAGTAGTGGGAAACACCCGTGGTGCTGTGATTTTGAGCAATCAGTTGTTTGCAGGATTGGAGAATCCCGTAGGATACAACTCCGTGGGAAATGCAGTAGGAAGCGACCATGCGTACGAGTTGGTGAGCAACAAAGAGGAGAACTTGCAGGTGGCATCATGGTTGATGGTTGATGAGGCTCGTTTGCCCATGCGAGTAATTGAAGCTACTGGTGCAGCTTATCCGCAGGTTTGTGCCTATACCATGCACGACATTGTATTGAAGAAGAATCAAAAGGTGTCGGTAATGGTCAGCTATACAGGTGGATCGCACCGATTAAACTTGGGTGGGGCCGACTTGCTGGATGCTCACGGTGACGTTGCTGCCAGCGATTATCACAAGGGGTATACGGGTACTACCCAGAAAGATAATGCGTTTTCTTTTATTGCTCCTTACGATGGAGCATTTGACTTGCGTGTCTTTGCGGAGACAAAGACCGAGACGATAACGGCTACCAGCAAACTGACAGTAGCCATTTTCTCGCCCAAGGAAAACATCGTAGCGCAACAAAACTTGGTGCCAATACAGGGACTTTGGGGTAGAAACACTACCTTGAAAAATGGAGAAACGTGGAAAATATCAGGTGTTGCGGGATTAGTTGCGCAAGATGGGCAACAAGCCAATAATGACATAGATAAAACACAGAAACGCCGTTCGTTCCTTGCTTACTCCGAACGTGAGCGCGCTGTACCATGGCATTCAAACCCAGTTTACATCTCATGGTACGAACTGAACATTGATCGCAACAACGCTTTAGACCCCACAGGCAACATGAAAGCCAGTCAGGTGCTGAACATTCTTAATCAATGGAAAGAAAAACTCTACGACCGTTACGGTGTAGCTCCCAACAGTTTTGTGATTGATGATGGATGGGACAATTACGGCACGTGGACGTTTCATGCAGGCTTTCCCAACGAATTGCGCGACATTGCAGCCAAAGCAGCTACAATGGGTGCTGGCGTTGGCGCATGGTTAGGACCCGTTGGTGGGTATGGACAAAGCGGAGAATATCGCAGAAACTATTGGAAAGACAAAGGGGGCATGATGCTTTCAAACCCTGCTTACTACAAAGTATTCTTGGATGCGGCTACCAATCTCACTAAACATAACGGAAACTTCAACTTCTTTAAGTTCGATGGCATCTCCGCACAGTTCTCTGCAACAGGTCCAGACAAGGGCGATGTAGGCAACGAAAATGCTGAAGGTATTATTCGCTTGGAGCGTTATGTGCGTGAAAACCTCAAGCGCGATATCTTTTTCAACACTACGGTAGGTACCTGGGCCAGTCCTTTTTGGTATCATTTTACGGATGCTACTTGGCGACAGGAGGGCGATTATGGAACCATTGGTAATAATGCCATTGACCGAGAAAACTGGATTACTTATCGAGACAGACTGGTGTACCAAAACTATGTGGCGAGTTCACCGCTGTGTCCTATCAATACCTTGATGACTCATGGGTTCATTCTCACCCGCTTTGGACAGGTGAGCAAGAATATGGACTATGAGGCATGCAGACGTGAATTGCGTTGCGCCTTTGCATGTGGTTCGGGTATGGTGGAACTATACAACGACTATGCCTTGATGAACAACATCGCTGACGGCAAACTGTGGAGCGACTTGGCAGAGTGCATACAATGGCAGAAACGAAATGCCGATGTCTTACCTGATATACATTGGGTTGGTGGTAATCCTTGGAATGGCGTCAAAACAGCGGTTTATGGTTGGGCTGCATGGAATGGAACAAAGTCGGTGTTAACGCTTCGCAATGGTGGAAATGATGAGCAAACATACCAGTTTACACTTCGTGAGGCGCTTAATATTCCTGCCAACGTGAATGGAAGTGTAGTGTTGCATAAATCATTTGGAGAACAAGCTGCTTTGGTTGGGCTGAAAGAAGGTGTACCCATTGACATAGACCGCTCACTTATCGTAAAACTACCAGGCAGCAGCGTGTATAGTTTCGAAGGCTTGGACGCATCGGTGTCTGCCGTAAATGTGACATCCATCGCCCTTGTCGCTGAGCGTGATGATAGGCAGGTGGAAGAAGGCAAGACCTTTGTGCTGCGAACCGATGTGTTGCCCACCGATGCTACTTATCCCACCTGTACGTGGACATCGAGTGACATAGAGACGGCAACCGTGTACAACGGTTGTGTAAAAGGACTGAAGCCAGGAAAGGTAATGATAAAAGCGACGGCATTGGACGGCTCGGGCGTGGAGACAGAAATCGAGATAGAAGTAGTGAAGGCTACCCCGTTGGCGGAATTAATTTAGTGCATACTTAATTCTGCCAATGGGCTTGTTGTTAATGAGGTTTACGTATTGCAGGATGGTGATCGCACTAATTTTGCCAATGATTCTGGCAAACAAACCATTCGTTATTTTCGCATAATTTCTGATGACCAAGAATTGGTCTGTAAGTTGTGAGAATAGTGTTTCAATCCTTTTTCTTGCCTTTGCAAACGGAATGAATGTCGGTTTCCAATCCTTTTGGTTGTGCCGATATGAGCACTTCGAGACCTCTGCAAAACCTTCTCTTCCTATCATAAATTCACTTATAAAACCACATTAAATCTAAAAATAAAGCCTATCTAAGGAGCAAAAGGGTTTATATACCCCCTATTAATATATATTTCTCCCTTATTTGAGAGAATTGGACACAATTATCCCAGGAGTTCGATAAAGATTGTATGCAACAGCCTCCATAATATGTTGTGCATGTGTCTTTGTCAAACCCGCATATCTTGCCACTCCTGCATGAAACCATCTATGCATAGAACCAAAAGTACGCTCAACTCTATATCTAATCTTACTTATGCTAGCATTGATACGTTGCTCCCTTTCTGTAATCTTCTTGCCCTAACTCCTCTGTATATGATTCTGCTCTTGAGCTTCATCCGAGTAAGTATTTCCTTGTTCTCTGAAGAGTTATAGCCTTTATCGGCATAGACAGGTGTTCTAACAGGAAGACTGGCTTTCTGTAAAGGAGTTTCAAAATGTTTGATGTCACTTTCGTTGGCGGCAGTTGTGTCCTCTGCCAGAATCAAACCATTCTCGTCAATCACAGTATATCGCTTATAACCTAAGTGAAGTTTGCTCATCTTCTTAATCCATCTTGCATCTCCATCAACGTTTGGCTTAACAACTTCCTTGACTATTGCTTTTTCTGAACTATCACGACCGTCTGCTTCATTACGGTCTTCCACTACTTCATACTACTTGAGTCCACGCGGACGGCGTGGAGTATCGGTAATGCTCGAATCGATAATAGCACCACACTTAACGATGACACTTTTAGACTCAAGTTGCCGATTGATTTCATTGAGAACCATATCATAAAGTTCTGCTTCAACCAAGGTGTTGCGAAAGCGGCAAACTGTAGTACTGTCGGGAGCAGTATCTTCTAAACCCAAGCCAACAAAACGACTGAAAGAAAGACGATCGTTTACTTGTTCCTCTACCTCACCATCACTAAAACCATACCATATACGAAGAAGTTCTATCTTGAATAAAATCAAGCTGTCATAACTTGGACGACCTGTTGATTTATAATCTTTGGTATAAGCGATTTCTATGATACCACGGATAGGTGTCTAATAGATTAATTTATCTATTTTGGAAAAGAAGGTCTACTTGACCTTACGCTGGCCGAGGACGACATCGGCAAAACTGGGAGGAGAAAGAATTTGTTTCATACCATACAGGTACAAAAATATGATGAAATGAGCAAATCTTAGGATAAGAGTTTTGTATAGGTCTCAAATAAGGAAAAATAACAATAAAAACAAATATAAATATGATTTATAAAACAAAATAGCTTTTAAAATATTATATATATAACATTAAAGCATATTACCTACCTGTATATTTAGACCATATCTAATCAGTAAAATTCCAAAAAGGTTATAAATAAAATTTCTATTTTTGCTTTTCTTTACCAAAGATTTGGCAGAATAAGAAATAATTTGCAATTTTGTCTACAATAATAACATAAACTTATCTATAACTACACTTATTATGGACTCACAAATCGAAGTAAAAGACTTAGATCACGTTGTAGTACATTTCTCGGGCGATTCTGGTGATGGTATGCAACTGGCAGGTAACATTTTCTCAACAGTATCCGCTACAGTAGGTAATGGCATTTCTACTTTTCCTGACTATCCTGCCGACATTCGTGCCCCACAAGGATCCTTAACGGGTGTTAGTGGTTTCCAAGTACATATAGGTGCTGGTAAGGTGTATACCCCTGGCGATAAGTGCGATGTATTAGTTGCCATGAATGCTGCTGCGCTAAAAATGCAATATCATCATTGTAAGCCACAAAGTATTATAATCATTGACACTGATGGGTTTAACTCACGTGATCTAAAAAAAGCTGAATTTTCTTCAGAAGATTATCTACAAGAAATGGGTATTGACCCTGATTTTGTTATAGCCTGTCCTATTGCTGCTATGGTAAAAGACTGTCTTTCCACATCGGGTATGGACAACAAATCTGTATTAAAATGTCGCAACATGTTTGCTTTAGGATTAGTATGTTGGCTTTTTAATAGAGATATAGAGCTGGTAAACAACTATCTAAACAAAAAATTTGCAAAGAAGCCGCATTTGGCAGAGGCTAATATAAAGGTAGTACAAGCAGGTTACGACTATGGAGCAAACACTCATTCGTCAGTGCCTAATACTTACCGTGTGGAAACTACCGATAAAACTCCTGGCAGATATATGGATATTACAGGAAACAAAGCTACAGCTTATGGCTTAATAGCAGCTGCAGAGAAAGCTGGTTTACGCCTTTTCTTAGGCTCATACCCTATTACTCCTGCTACTGACATTCTTCACGAATTAGCTAAACACAAATCGCTTGGAGTTACTACAGTGCAGTGCGAGGACGAGATAGCAGGCTGTGCCAGTGCTATAGGTGCAGCATTTGCAGGGGCTTTAGCAGCCACTTCTACTTCAGGTCCTGGTATATGTCTAAAGAGTGAAGCAATGAACTTAGCTGTAATTGATGAGCTTCCACTGGTCATTATAGACGTTCAGCGTGGTGGTCCATCTACAGGAATGCCTACAAAAAGTGAGCAAACCGACCTATTGCAAGTGCTCTATGGCAGAAACGGAGAAAGCCCAATGCCTGTAATTGCAGCTACAAGTCCGACCGACTGTTTCGATGCTGCTTTCCATGCATGTAAAATAGCTTTGGAACATATGACTCCAGTGGTGCTTCTTACTGATGCTTTTATAGCCAATGGCTCTTCAGCATGGAAATTACCTAATATAGATGATTTGCCAGATATCAACCCTCACTTTGCTACAGAAGATATGAAGTATAAATATACACCCTACAAACGCGATAAAGAAAATCTTGCACGTTATTGGGCAATACCTGGTAAAGAGGGTTATACTCATATATTAGGTGGTTTAGAGAAAGATGGCGAGACAGGAGCGATATCCACCGACCCAGAAAATCACGATAAAATGGATCATCTACGATGGGAAAAGGTAGCACGTATAAAAGTTCCTGACCTTGAGGTATTAGGCGATAAAAACGACGCCGAGCTTCTAATTGTTGGTTTTGGTAGCACATATGGACATCTCTATGCTACTATGAACGAGCTAAGAAAAAAAGGATATAAAGTAGCTTTAGCACAATTTAAATATATCAACCCACTACCTAAGAACACACCTGAGGTTCTTGCTAAATATAATAAGGTAGTAGTAGCTGAACAAAATTTAGGTCAGCTTGCAGCTTTATTAAGAATAAGAATTAACAATTTTGCTCCTTACCAATATAATAAAGTAAAGGGACAACCTTTCGTGGTAAGTGAACTTGTCAAACAATTTGAAAATTTAATCAAAGAGCCTTTACCAAAAGAAAATAAGGGAACGTTCTACGACAAAATCTTACAATAAAAACTCAACATTATGAATACATATACAGCACAAGATTATAAAAAGGGACTTCCAAGATGGTGCCCCGGTTGTGGGGATCATTTCTTCTTATCGAGCTTACAAAAAGCCATGGCTGAAATAGGAATACCGCCTTACGAAACAGCAGTAATATCAGGTATAGGATGCTCTAGTCGTCTACCTTATTATGTTAACACTTATGCCATGCAAACTATTCATGGTCGTGCAGCAGCAATAGCAACAGGTGCTAAAGTTACTAATCCCAAACTTACTATTTGGCAAATATCTGGCGATGGCGATGCTCTTGCCATAGGTGGCAATCATTTCATTCATGCTATGCGTCGCAATATCGACCTAAACATGATACTACTAAATAATCGTATCTATGGACTTACCAAAGGTCAGTATTCCCCTACCAGTCCTCGCGGATTTATATCTAAGTCTACCCCTTTTGGTACAACAGAAGATCCTTTCCGTCCTGCAGAACTTTGTTTTGGCGCACGTGGCAATTTCTTTGCACGTAGTGTTGCAACGGACAATGCTGAAACGATAAGCATACTTCAAGCAGCTCAAAAACATAAAGGTGCTGCAGTATGTGAAATATTACAGAACTGTGTAATTTTTAATAATGGTTGCCACGACATTGTATACACATCAAAGAGCAGATCGGAAAACGCTATTTATGTAAGACATGGCGAGCCATTAGTATTTGGTAAAGACAAAGAGTATGGCTTGGTGCAACAAGGCTTTGGGCTAAAAGTTGTAAAGATAGGAGAAGACGGCTACACTCTGAATGATATTTTGATACACGACGCCCATTGTCAAGATAACACATTGCAGCTAAAATTAGCTTTAATGAGTAACGAAAATGGGTTCCCAATAGCTTTAGGCGTTATTCGTGATGTTGAAGCGCCTAATTACGATACTGCCGTTAATGAGCAAATAGAAGAAATTAAAGCTAAAAAACCATATCATAACTTTATGGAGATGCTCGAAACAAATGATATTTGGGAGGTAAAATAACAAATTACCTTTGCATATCATACATATTAAATAAAAATAATCAACAAGATTTTAGCGCAATAAAAACATAAAGCAAACAAATTAACAGCTTCAAATGTTTCACTCAAAAACGAAGTACATAAAAACTAAAATCTCTTGTTATAAATATTGAAATATAAAACAAAAGCTATAGATGTTTATATAGCATTGTGTTTATAACCAATAAGGGCTAAACTGTTGAAAACAGGTTTAACCCTTATTGGAGTTTTTTTATTATTTAGCAATAATATAAATGAAAATGATCCAATATTGTTCTGACAAACAAACCTAAAATGAAATGTAACTAAAAAAGATATACATAATATAAATAGCGACAAATAAAACGCTTATCGTTACTATTTTTTTCTTATATGTTTTCTTGTTTTAATATTTTCCCATTTAGATTAAATACAGTAAACAAGCCGTTTTCATAAGTCATAAAAGTAGGCTCATTGCCACCTTTTGGAAATGTTATAGAGCCTGTATTAGCTATCAATATGCTGCTGTTTTGCTTAGATAATTCCCAAAGATGAGTGTGTCCATATATAATAGCATCTATTCCTGCTTGTGGCATATGTTCTTTATTATATATATGCCCATGTGTAAGAAAAAGTTTTTTACCATTATCTACTATCAGTGTATAATCTGAAAGGACAGGGAAATGTAGTAACATTTGATCTACCTCAGCCTCACAATTACCACGCACTGCAATAATATCTTTTGCTCTTTTATTTAGCACAGCTACTATTCCCGGAGCATTAATACCCTCAGGGATAGTGTTACGTGGACCATAATTAAGAATATCGCCTAATATGCATAGCATATCACAATGATTCTTATCATAGAAACTAAGTACCTTCTCAAGAGTAGGAAGACACCCATGTATATCTGAAACGAGTAAGTATTTCATAAAATACAAATATTTTATAGTGAGTTGTGTTCTGTAAAATATAAATCTATATCATGTTTTATTAAATAAAATATATTATAAAAACGATATTACATCATATATAAATGATATATTCCACCTGCTAACATCTTAACAATACCTTTCATCTCTAAGCTAAAAAGTAATCCTGTGAGCTTTGAGAAAGGTATTCCTGATTGTATAGAAAGCATATTTATCTGAAGGTCGTTATGCTTTGTTAACGTCGTTATTATACGTTCTTCTTCTTCTGTAACATCGGGAAACAGTGTACGTTCTATACCCTTTTTTCGTGCTATATCAATTTTTGAAGTATCTTCCCATCCCATAGCTTGAACAAAATCGTAAGCACTGGTAATTAGATTTGCACAATTTTTTCTAATAAGGTTATTACACCCTTCACTATATTCAGACCCTACATTACCCGGAAAAGCAAATATTTCTCTATTATAGCTATGCGCTATACCACAAGTTATAAGACCTCCACCTTTTGATGCTGACTCTACGAGTATCGTAGCATCACAACATCCTGCTACAATTCTGTTTCTTTGTACAAAGTTGCGTGGTTTTGGTTGCGTCATAGACATATACTCGGTAAGTAACCCACCTGTTTTTAGCATTTCTATAGCTGTATCCTTGTGCGTAGAAGGATATATCATATCAAGCCCATGAGCCAAAACTCCTATTGTTTCAATACTATTTTCTATTGCAGCACGATGTGCGTAAATGTCTACTCCATATGCTAAACCACTATAAATAACTATCTGTGGACATAAGCTTTTTAGCTCTTTTACAAAAGAGCGAATAAGATCCTTACCATAATTAGTACAATGGCGTGTTCCAATGATATTTATACATCGTAATGGGTTAAGACTTGCTTTACCCTTATAAAATAACAATAGTGGCGCATCGGGACACTCTTTTAACCGCTGCGGATAGTCAGCATCATTAAAAGTAAATACCCTTATCCCTTTTTCTTCTATAAATTCTAACTCTTTCTCTACTCTTTCTCTAAACAAGTCGATATTCTTCAATGCTTCTATAAGAAAATTAGAAGCATCAGGGATTATATCTTTGATATTATCCTTATGATCTATTATTTGTGAAGCATTCTCTGCTCGTTTATAAAGGTTTAATAACTCTGCTTGGCGAAAGAGTGCCAAGCGAGATAGAAGCATAGTATTTATCGTTTCGGTAGATAACATTTTTTATATAATACTATCGACTTTACACCTTTATTTAAGTACTCCCGAAAAAGCCTTATCATAATCTTCACTCCAACCTAATTTTCCATTTATCAAGGTAACAAGGTCGACATCAGCATGAAAACACAACTTTTCATCATTAGCACGATAAAGATCGTGATTAAAAACCCACCTTAATCCTTTTTTTGTTAACCCCATTCGAGAGATAAACTCATCATCACAACGAAGTGGCACTTTATATGTTAGTGCCATACGGGCTACTACTGCATCAACCCCTTTATCATGTAAATCGGAAAAACTAACACCAAGCGACTTTAGAAAACGGTGTCTTGTATGCTCTGTATAATGCAAATAATTAGCATTATTTACTATACCTTGTATATCACATTCATAGTCGCGAACCTCCATTCTGGTTTCAAAAATATAATTATTTTCTTTCATCGTTATAATTGTTAATAATATTTTTTATATATACTATATTCTCTTTAAATATTGATAACCTATTCTGCATCGCAAACAATCCTTACTATCACAGTATTTTTTCTTAAGATGTATAAGAGCTTGCGAGTCTCCTGCTGTTTCTATTTTTAAGCCTACATCACGCCACATACGAACAATATTGTTGTTTTCAGCGTTAAGCTGATCTAATAAAGAGAAGGCTTTTTCTATTAATAGGCTATTATCTTTATAATGTCCGTAAGCAAAGAGTATTGGCACTATTGTGTTTATAATTATCACATCAATAGAATTACTTGATAAATGCTTCTTCTTCTCAGTGCTTTCTGCCCCAAAAGTGTAGTGTGTTTGCCAATATTTACTAACTTCTGTTTGTAAAATTTTTCTCAATTCTTTTATAGTTTCACACGAAATAATATTCGACAAACCTGCTTTTTTACAGAAATATAAATATGATAGCTGTGCTATTTTTATATGAGGAAAGTTTTGAGGGCGCAATCGAAGGAATTTCCATAAGGAATAAGGTATTGGCTTTGCTCCAAACTTATGCGACAAAAAAGAAAATTCACTACTCAATTGCTTATAATAATCTTGTTTTATAGCTTCTTCTCTATAACGTTCTGGTATTGAAAGAGGATCGAGCAAGCCAGCCATTCCTAAGAAGAACGATTCTATTTGTAGAAGATTATCACGATGATGCCCTACTGTTTTTTGTAGAGAGAATTGTTTAGCCCACTGTTCAAAAACCTCACCATTAATACCAAAACCATAGTTTCTTGCTAAAGTTACAAAATAAGCATCTTCCCACGAACCATCCATTTGCTTTACTCTCAAGACTATATCTTCTGCCTTTTGCTCTAAACGTTCTGTTTGTAAAACACTCATCCAAGAATGAAGCATTATTGTAGAAAGCGAAGGAATAATCTTATAACACGGTGGATAGGTATCGTTTTTTATTAACTCTTCATAGTTTTGTCTTACCTCTTTTGGTATTTCTAATTTTATTTGTGGTGGATTATTACCCGAAAGAGTTTGCACCTCAGTGTCTATAGTACTTGCAACATGTAGTATTACATTGTTATAGTTTACATCAAGATGATGTTTGTGCAAATACCAGTCAGTAGATTTTTCATGTATCTCTACATTTCCTACCCATAATGTATTATCTATTTTTATCTTTGCATTAAAGAAATCGGGTCCTGCGTCAGTGTTTAGCAAGCCCGTGTCAATTACTTCCACTATCTCGTTGTTAGTAGTTCGTAATCCTATAAGTGGGAAAAGCTTATGCTTCCATACATAATGGAGTAACTGTTCCATTTAGATTTTAATAATTTAAAGAGGTTGACAAAAATACAAATAAAATCTAATAAAATAACTCCTTTCATTATATTATTTCTTATCATTGAAAAAAATATAATTAGCTATAAGTTATTACAAGTAAAAAACTTCAGCTTAATAAAGTTTTCTTATAGGTTTTCATAAAAACAATATCATACCATTAATAATATACCTTTTTATCTATGTATAACAATTTATACAGAAAACTACTTTTTTGTACATCTCTTGTATAATGTTTAATATTAGTAGGCACTTAAAATAAGTTATTTTTTTTGTGATATGTATCAAACTACTTACCTTTGTATATTATTAAATAAAAGGAAATATGAAGATAGCACTTATAGGTTACGGCAAAATGGGGCATATGATAGAACAAATTGCTCTTAATCGTGGACATGAAATAGTAAGCATCATTGATGTAAATAATATAGAAGATTTTGACTCTCCTGCTTTTGCTTCAGCTGATGTAGCAATAGAATTTACTAATCCTAAAGCTGCTTATGATAATTACCTTCGCGCTTTTGCACATAATATAAAAGTGGTAAGTGGTTCTACAGGGTGGATGAATGACCATAAAAACGATGTGGAACGTCTTTGTAAAGAAGAAGGAAAAACTCTTTTTTGGGCAAGCAATTTCTCTATAGGGGTAGCTATTTTCTCTGCTGTAAATCGCTATTTGGCTAAAATTATGAATAATTTTCCACAATATGATATCGAAATGGAAGAAGTTCATCACATTCATAAGCTTGATGCACCATCAGGAACGGCAATTACTTTAGCAGAGGATATAATAGATCGTATAGATCGTAAAAACAAATGGGTAAAAGGTGTACAACACTTAGCCGATGGGACTGTTATAGAAAGTGGTAACATAAAAGACAATGAGCTTCCCATTGCCTCTATACGTACAGATGAAGTTCCTGGTATTCATACTATCACCTACGATTCTAAAGCCGATCAAATAACCATCACTCATGATGCTCATAACAGACAAGGTTTTGCTTTAGGTGCAGTACTTGCAGCAGAATATACTAAAAATCACGAGGGATTACTTACAACAAGCGATTTGTTTAAGTTTTAAACATCATATTATAGTAACATTACTTCTTAAGAGATAAGCACATATCTTTTTTATAACAAAACAAAAAA
Organism: Prevotella amnii CRIS 21A-A; assembly: GCF_000177355.1. NCBI lineage: Bacteria > Pseudomonadati > Bacteroidota > Bacteroidia > Bacteroidales > Prevotellaceae > Prevotella > Prevotella amnii. Next base: position 136,609 of record NZ_ADFQ01000016.1, on the reverse strand, counting down.
GACAAATGATAGATAAAGAAAAAGCAAAGCTCAACCCACGAAAACAGTGGATAAAGTTTATTATTGTAACTATTCTCTATTTACTTTTCCTATACTGGGTAGGCTCATGGTGGGGATTGATAGTGTTACCTTTTATATATGACATTTATATTTCTAAAAAGATAAGATGGCAATGGTGGAAAGAAGCAGAAGGTCCTGTTCGGTTTATAATGAGCTGGATAGATGCTCTTGTATTTGCTCTTGTTGCAGTATATTTTATTAATCTGTTCTTCTTTCAGAATTATGTTATCCCCTCTTCATCATTAGAAAAATCACTTCTTACAGGTGATTATCTCTTTGTTTCAAAGGTTAGCTACGGTCCTCGCATACCAGAAACACCGCTTACAATGCCACTCACACAGCATACTCTACCTATCTTTAACTGTAATAGCTACATAGAATGGCCTCATTGGGAATATAGACGTGTAAAAGGATTTGGCAAAGTAAAGATAAACGATATTGTAGTCTTCAATTATCCTGCAGGCGACACCATTATGAGTAATCCTAATTATTCTGCGCAAGATTATTACCAAACAGCCTACACCTTAGGAGAGAGTCTTATGGCACAACAAAATCCAAATATCAATCTCGCACATATGTCCCTTTTGCAGCAACGCGCTTTTTTCACAAAAGCATATGAAAAGGGTAGAAGCTATATTGTTAACAACCCTGCTATATACGGAGTACTTGAAACACGTCCTACAGATCGCCGCGAGAACTATGTGAAACGCTGCGTTGGGCTACCTGGACAAATATTGCAGATAAAAAACAGAATAGTATATATTAATGGTAAAGCTAACAAAGAGCCTGAACATGTACAATATACTTATTTCATTAAATGGAAAGGCATCACTACCACAGATCTGGCAGATGAAAGTAATACCGACTTTAGAAAGGCAAACGGCATAAGCAATGAAGATATTTCAAGTTTGGCACGTTTACATGGATATGATCTTGAAAGTGGATTAGTATTAAATAGTAATGTGTTACGCCAGTTTGATGGATATATGCCACTCACAAAACATGCTATTGCTGCGCTTAAGAAAAAAGGTTGGTTAGCAGCTATTCGTCCTGTAACAGATAAAGATATATATAATGGGCCAAACTATCCTCTTAACGCTTATACTAACTGGAGTAGAGATAACTTTGGACCTATTTGGATACCTCAAAAAGGTAAAAGTATTAAGCTAACATTAGGTAACCTACCTGTTTATGAGCGTTGTATTAAGGTGTATGAAAACAACAATTTACAGGTTAAAGGCAATAAGATATTTATTAATGGTAAGCAAACTAATAGCTATACCTTCAAAATGGATTATTATTGGATGATGGGAGACAACAGGCATAATTCTGCCGATAGCCGCTATTGGGGTTTTGTACCTGAGGATCATATCGTGGGAAAACCTATTTTTATCTGGTGGAGTAGTGATCCTGACTATAAAGGTCTTGGCTCTATTCGTTGGAATCGCTTGTTTACTTGGGTTGATAATATTAAATAATTATCAGTATGATATATATTATACTATAATTATATGGATAAGGTCTTACTCAGTACCACTTATTTTGGACCAGTACAATGGTATCAAAAAATTTATCGATATAAAATTGTTGCTATAGAGCAATATGAATATTTTTTGAAGCAAACATATCGTAATAGATGTGTGATACCTACCACTAATGGTGAGCAATCTCTAACCATTCCTGTGGAAAAGTTTGAACATACAAAATGTTTAATACGCGATGTACGCATAAGCGATCATGGCAATTGGCAACGTATCCATTGGAATGCACTAAAATCAGCTTATGGTGAAAGCCCATTCTTTGAATATTACGAAGATGATATATATCCTTTTTTTAAAAAGAAATGGAGCTTTCTTTTTGATTTCAATATAGAAATAACATATAAGGTATGTGAGTTGTTAGACATTTCACCTAATATTATCTTTACTGACAAATATGTTTCCAATCCATATAACGATATAACTGATTTACGTGAGGCTATCCGCCCTAAGCATCCACTTATAGATTATGATTTCATACCGCAGCCTTATTATCAAGTATATAAGCAAAAGTATGGTTTTAAGCCTAACATGAGCATTATAGACTTATTATTTAATGAAGGTAATGAGGCTATTTTTTATTTATAACCATACCAAATAACCATATAGAAACAAGACTTGTTTGATATGTAAATATTAAACAAGTCTTGTTATTATATATGACAATAAGTATTCTTTCTTTTGTTATTTGCTTTATTTATCTAATTTCCATGATACTCCATCTTTTGTATCTTTTACCTGAAAACCTGCCTCTGAGAGAGCGTTACGTATCTGATCGCTTACTGCCCAATTCTTTTCTGCTTTAGCTTTTGCTCGAAGCTCTAATACCATATCTACCACTTTACCAAAAGCTTCTTCACGAGCTTCATTATTTATACTACGCTCATTGCGCAAACCAAGTATATCAAAAGCAAAAATATTCATTACTTCTGTTAGCTCTTTACTATCGCTTAATGATATCTGTGCTTTATGGTCTATCAAAAGATTTATAACATGACAAGCCTCAAACAATAAAGAAATAACGGCTGGTGTCATCAGATCATCATTCATCGCATCATAACACTTCTTACGTAAACTATTTACAAACATCTTTGTATTAGCGTCCGATTCGGTAGATGTTTGTATTTTTTTAAGGTCTTCGATACCATTCATGAGCTTTTCATAACCTTTTTGTGCAGCCTTTAAAGCATCGTTAGAAAAATCGACAGTACTTCTATAATGTGCAGAAATTATAAAGAAACGAATAGTCATAGGTGAGTAAGCTTGATCTAAACTCTTATGTTTACCTGAGAAGAACTCATTAAGAGTAATAAAGTTTCCCAACGACTTACCCATCTTCTGCCCATTAATGGTTATCATGTTATTATGCATCCAATATTTCACCATATCATCTCCTTGAGAAGCCACTGCTTGTGCTATCTCGCACTCATGATGTGGGAAAACAAGATCTATGCCTCCGCCATGTATATCAAAATGATTCCCTAAATATTTACGCCCCATAGCAGTACATTCACAATGCCAACCAGGAAATCCTTCGCTCCATTGTGATGGCCAACGCATAATATGTTCTGGCATTGCACGTTTCCATAATGCAAAGTCCACCTGGTTTCTTTTCTCACTGACACCTGCTAACTCACGTGAATTATTAATCATATCATTAAGATTACGCCCTGACAAAACACCATATTTATGCTTTTCATTAAACTTTGCTACGTCAAAATATACACTTCCATTACTTTGATAAGCATAACCATTATTTATAATCTCTTCTACTAATTGTTCTTGCTCTATGATATGACCCGTAGCGTGAGGCTCTATACTGGGAGGTAACACATTGAGAGCATGCATAGCATCATGATAACTATTAGTATAATGCTGTGCAATCTCCATAGGTTCCAGCTGTTCGAGGCGTGCTTTTTTAGCTATTTTGTCGTCTCCTTCATCAGCGTCATGCTCTAAATGCCCCACATCGGTAATATTTCTAACATATCTCACCTTGTATCCTATGTGCTGAAGGTAGCGAAACAGTATATCAAAAGTAATTGCTGGACGTGCATGCCCTAAATGTGGATCACCATATACTGTAGGTCCGCATACATACATACCCACATGAGGTGCTGCTATAGGTTGAAATAACTCTTTCTTACGATGAAGTGTATTATAAATAACTAAATCTTGCATAGTGCTGTTCTATTTTATCTTTTATTGCAAATTTACATAATTACTTCATAAAATCCAAATAAGCTTTTGCAAACTCCCATATTACTATACCTGCAGTAGTACTTACGTTAAGTGAATGTTTTGTACCAAACTGTGGTATTTCTATACTATTATCGCTAAGATCTACTACTGTTTGCTTTACACCCTTAACCTCATTGCCCATTATTATAGCATATAAAGAGTGAGGGGTAAGTATTTTGGAAAGATCTTGTAGCTTAACAGAACCTTCTACTTGCTCTACACAGTATACATAATAGCCCTGGTCATGTAATGCGACAATAGCATCTTCGGTACGAGTAAAGTATTTCCATTCTACAGAATCTTCTCCTCCAAGTGCTGTCTTATGAATTTCAGCATTTGGAGGTGTTGCTGTAATACCACAAAGATATACAGCCTTTATACGAAAAGCATCACCTGATCTGAATATACTTCCTACATTATATAAGGAGCGAACATCATCAAGCACTACTACAAGGGGTAATTTCTTAGCTTCTTTAAATTCTGCAAGCGATAACCGCTGCATCTCTATGGTGCGTAGTTTGCGCATTTTTTCTTTATTATTGCTTTGTGCTAAAGGCTATGGAATATGCCTTAATTTGTTTAACCATAGATAAAAGTCCATTACTACGTGTCGGACTTAAATGTTGTCTAAGTCCTATCCTCTCTATAAAATATAAGTCGGCTTCCATGATTTCTTTAGGAGTATGCCCACTTAGCACACGTATTAACAGAGCTATAATGCCTTTAGTTATAAGTGCGTCAGAATCGGCTGTAAAGAAAAGCTTACCATCTTCATAATCGCATTGTAACCAAACACGACTCTGACAGCCATCAATAAGATTTTGCTCACTTTTATATTTTTCGTTCAGAGGCGACAGATCGTTACCAAGATCTATAAGCATTTGGTATCTATCCATCCAATCATCAAACTCTTCAAATTCTTCTATCACTGCATCTTGAGCTTCATTTATAGTCATATTCTTTTAGTTTTTAATCGTTGATATCCACTTTATCTATTCTAAACAATTTATCATTGGGACGTACTTTGTTGGGAACAGGTATTGAAACACGTGTGCCTTGCTCGGCTTTCTCTACAGGCTTAAGATCAAAACGTATCTCTTCTGCTTTTAAATACATAGCCCCCGTAGTAGGTCCCGTTATTAAAAGTTTGTCGCCTTTTGTAAAAGTGTTACTCTGAACAGACACTTCGGCAACACCTATTTTTGAAAAAAACTTTATCACCTTACCCACCTGAACCTTCTTTTCTGTAGCTTTATTACCATAATTCTTAGTCCATTCTCCTAACTTTTGTCCTTGATAATAACCGTCCCAAAAGCCACGATTAAAGACTCGCGACAAACGTTCATCGAGCTCCTTTTTCTTTTCTTCGGTATATGTACCACTAAGCGTAGCCTCAATAGCTTCCTTATAACAACTTACTACAGTATAAACATATTCAGGCCCTCTTGCGCGTCCTTCTATTTTAAACACTCTTACCCCAGAGTCCATCATACGATCAATAAAACGAACAGTCTTTAAATCTTTCGGGCTCATTATGTACTTATTATCAATTTCCAGTTTATTACCCGTTTCATTATCTGTTACAGTGTATGACCGACGACATATTTGCGTACATTCACCACGATTAGCAGAACGATTGTTATCATGTAAGCTCATATAACATTTGCCCGAAACAGCCATACAAAAAGCTCCATGACAAAACATCTCTATTCGTATAGGCTCACCTTTAGGACCTGTTATATTCTGTTCTAATATCTTTCGATGTATCTCTTTTACTTGATCCATATTCAATTCTCGTGCCAATACAGCTACGTCAGCAAACTGAGCATAAAATTTTAATGCATCAATATTAGAAATATTAAGCTGAGTTGATAGATGTACTTCCATTCCTACCTGCCTACAATACATCATTACAGCTACATCACTGGCTATTACTGCAGTAATATTAGCATCTTTTGCTGCATCAATAATTTCGTGCATAGTGTTAATATCTTCGCCATAAATAACTGTGTTTACTGTAAGGTAAGTTTTTATATTCTTTTCACTACAAGTAGAAGCTATTTCTTTTAAATCGGTTGTGTTAAAATGATTAGCTGAGTGAGAACGCATATTTAGCTTCCCTATACCAAAATAAATAGAATTTGCCCCTGCTTTAATAGCAGCAGCGAGCGACTCCCTCGAACCTACAGGAGCCATTATTTCATATTCGCCAATGTTATCTACCATTATCCTATTGTTGTTATCTAATTCTCTGCAAAGGTACAGAAAATGACTTTACCTTAACAAGATTAACACCTAAAATACTACAATTCTAATAAAGTTTACACTTAATTAATAGCAATATCAGATAAAAACCCTATATTTGCCTATTTGCAAAGTATTTACTACCTTTGCAAGCTAAATATTAAGTAAAGGGAACGAATGAAAAAACTCTATATAGAAACTTATGGCTGCCAAATGAATGTGGCAGATTCTGAGGTTGTAGCATCTGTAATGAAAATGGCAGGATATGATGTTTGTGAAAAAGAAGATGATGCAGATGCTATATTTATTAATACTTGTTCAATACGTGAGAATGCAGAGAACAAAATATATAACCGTCTTGAGTCTTTACACGCTGAGAAACGCAAGGGTAGGGATCTTATCTTAGGAGTGTTAGGATGTATGGCAGAGCGTGTGAGAGATGACCTAATAGATAATCATCATGCTAATCTTGTTTGTGGTCCAGACTCTTATCTCAACCTTCCTGATATGATAGCACAATGTGAAAATGGCAATAATGCATGTGATATAGAGCTTTCTACAACAGAAACTTACCGTAACATTATACCACAACGTATAGGAGGTAATAAGGTTTCAGGCTTTGTCAGTATTATGCGTGGTTGTAATAATTTCTGCCATTATTGTATAGTTCCCTTTACGCGAGGCAGAGAACGTTCACGCGATGTAGAAAGTATCCTTCAAGAAGTAAACGATTTGAAAGAGCGTGGTTTTAAGGAGGTAACCTTGCTTGGGCAAAATGTTAATTCGTATGGTCTGCTTCCTAATGGCAAGCGTCCAAAGAATGGCACTTCATTTGCAGAACTATTACAAAAGGTAGCACAAAGTGTTCCAAATATGCGGGTAAGATTTACGACCTCTAACCCTGAAGATATGACAGAGGATATTCTTCATGTTGTAGCTCAAGAGGATAACCTTTGCAACCATATCCACTTTCCTGCACAAAGCGGTAGTAATACTGTTTTAAAAGATATGAATCGCAAATATACACGCGAAGAGTATTTAGAAAAAGTAGCTGCCATACGGTCTATTATACCTAACTGTGGGCTAACCACGGATATCTTTGTGGGGTATCATAATGAGTCTATTGAGGATCACCATCAAACTCTCGATTTAGTACGTGAAGTGGGATTCGACTCTGCTTTTATGTTTAAATACTCAGAGCGTCCCGGAACATATGCAGCAAAACATCTCCCTGACAATGTTTCTGAGCAAGAAAAGATACGTAGACTAAACGAGCTTATACATTTGCAAACGCAAATTTCTGCAGAACAAAACAAGAAAGATGAGGGTAAGGAGTTTGATATTTTAATAGAACGATTTGGAAAACGTAGTCATGATCAGTTAATGGGACGCAACCCACAAAACAAAGCTGTAGTTATCCCTAAAGGTAAACACCATATCGGAGAAACTGTTCATGTACGCATTATAAGCTCTACGAGTGCTACATTAATAGGAGAAGAGGTTTAAAATAAGTTAGAATAGAATGAAAAGATATTTATTTATTTGCAGTTCTATTCTAAATATTATATATTTGTGGAGGTTATGAATGAATTTATAAAAGTATTACGCCGTTTTGTACCACCTTACAAGAAGTATCTTGTAATGTCGATCATATTCAACATACTATCAGCGTTATTGAATGTATTTTCTTTTGCAACATTAATACCTATTCTTCAGATTTTGTTTAAGGTGGATTCTGGTACGAGCACTACACACGCCATACCTTGGAACAGCATCAATTCATTAGATTCACTTGAAAAAGTTGTTTCAAATAACTTCGATTACTATACGCAGATTTATATTACCAGTTGGGGACCTACCACTACTTTATTAATCATAGGGCTTACGCTTGCTGCTATGACTTTTCTTAAAACAACATCCTACTTTCTATCCTCAGCTTACATTATTCCTATAAGAACAGGCGTTGTCAGAGATATTCGTAATCAGCTTTATAAGAAAATAACATCTCTATCATTAGGATTTTTTAGCGAAGAGCGCAAAGGGGATATTATTGCACGCATGAGTGGTGATGTGCAAGAGATAGAAAATTCTATTATGTCATCACTGGATATGCTATTTAAAAATCCTATTTTAATCATTATTTATTTCACTACACTTGTTACTATTTCATGGCAGCTTACATTGTTCACCATAATCTTTGTTCCTATCTTTGGCTGGTTTATGGGTTTTATAGGGCGTAAGCTAAAACAAAATAGTATCATGGCACAAGCTCTTTGGAGCGATACTATGAGCAGAGTAGAAGAAACTTTGGGCGGTCTTCGCGTAATAAAAGCTTTTTGTGCTGAAGACAAAATGAACGAACGTTTCAATAAAGTAAACTCACAATATCGTGATGATATTACAAAGGTTAATATAAGACAACAGATGGCACACCCCATGAGTGAGTTTTTAGGTACGGTTATGATTATTGTTGTATTATGGTTCGGTGGTATGTTAGTACTTGGGCAATATCCTGTAATCAGTGGCCCTACCTTTATCTATTACCTTGTAATACTTTATAGTATAATAAATCCACTAAAAGAGTTTTCCAAAGCAAGTTATAATATCCCTAAAGGTCTTGCTTCTATGGAACGTGTTGATAAGATACTAAAAGCAGAAATAAACATTAAAAGCCCCGAAAAACCACTTTCTATTAATAGCTTTGAACATCAGATAGAGTTTAAGAATGTCAGTTTTGCTTATAGTGATAAATATGATGCCGAAGGTAAACCTATATTACATTGGGTGCTAAAAAATATCAACCTTACTATTCCAAAAGGTAAAACCATAGCATTGGTAGGGCAGAGTGGTAGCGGAAAGTCTACTTTACTTGATTTAATTCCTCGTTATTATGATGTACAAGAAGGCGAAATACTTATTGATGGTATAAATATTAAAGATCTTAGTGTACATAATTTACGCCAATTTATAGGTAATGTGAATCAGGAAGCTATACTTTTTAATGATTCTTTTCGTAATAATATAGCCTTTGGAGTAGATGAAGTAAGTGAAGAACGGATAATAGATGCAGCAAAGATAGCTAATGCACATGAGTTTATTTTAGCAAGTGAGAAAGGATATGATACAAATATAGGAGACCGTGGAGGACGCCTTTCTGGTGGTCAAAGACAAAGAGTAAGTATTGCCCGGGCTATTTTGAAAAATCCTCCTATACTTATTCTCGATGAAGCAACTTCTGCTTTAGATACAGAAAGCGAACGTCTGGTGCAAGATGCACTATTTCGCTTAATGAAAACTCGTACTACTATTGCTGTAGCTCATCGCTTATCTACAATAAAAAATGCAGATGAAATATGCGTACTACATGAGGGGCAAATAGTAGAACGAGGCACACATGACGAACTAATGAGCATAGATGGCTACTATAAAAAGCTACATGATATGCAGGAAATATAATAAAAAATATGCTTAAATTACTAAAAACAAATTCACAAAGATGTATCTTTGCACCTTTAATAAGCGTGATACTTAACCTTATTATTGCCTTTGCTATATATTTTATAGCAAGAATAGAATTTTTATTAGAAAACTATAGCTATTTTTCAGAGGGTATTTCCACATCTAACTTAGTATCAATATTCTTAGGAGGATATATCTTCGATCGCTCTGCGATAGCATATACCAATATTTTTTACATTGTTTTGATGCTCTTCCCTCTATGGATAAAAGAATGTAAAGCATACCATTTGATATGCAAATGGATATTTATTATTATCAACTCCTTTTGCTTTATTCTAAACCTTTGCGACTCTGTATACTTCCCTTACACTCTGCGTCGCACCACTATTAGTGTGTTCCATGAGTTTAGTAACGAAAATAATCTTGCTGATGTTTTCATAGGAGAGATGCTTGTTCACTGGTATTTAATCTTGCTTACCATTATAGTTGTTTTCCTTTTATGGCGCCTTTATGTTACTCCCCATATATCGGCAAATCTTTATTCATCTATAAAAGCTAAGATAAAGTTTGGTATAGTACAGCTTTTATGTTTAGCTTGTATTACACCGTTTATAATAAGCTGGTGCCGTGGAGGTTTTGCTTCAAGTATTCGGCCTATAACAATAAACAATGCCAATGAATATGTTAAACGTCCTACCGACTGTGCCTTAGTACTTAACACTCCATTTTCTTTAATCAGAACAATTGGCAAAGATGTCTTTAAAGTACCTAATTATTTTGCTAATATAAAAGAGGCTGAGAAAATTTTCAGTCCTATTCATTATCCAAAGCCAACACATCCGTTTAAAAAGAAAAATGTTGTTATACTTATCGTTGAAAGCTTTGGACGTGAATATATAGGTGCTTTTAATAAAGATTTAGAAGGAGGTAAGTATGGATACACACCTAACGTAGATAAATTAATTAAGAAAAGCATGGTTTTTAAATACTCTTTTTGCAATGGAAGAAAGAGTATTGATGGTATGCCTTCCATACTTTGTGGCATTCCAATGTTTAAAGAACCCTTTGTATTAACCCCTGCATCTATGAACGATTATACCAGTATGGCTGGTCTGTTAGCAGCTAAAGGATATAGTACATCTTTCTTTCATGGTGCCATTCGTGGGTCTATGGGGTTTCTTGCATTTTCTAAAAAAATAGGCTTTCAGCAGTATTATGGAAGACAAGACTATGACGCAGACCCACGTTTTGGCGGAGATGCCGATTTTGATGGACATTGGGGTATCTGGGACGAACCATTTTTACAATATTGGGCTGCTAAGATAGGGGAAATGAAACAGCCTTTTATGACCACTTGTTTCACTGTATCAAGTCATACCCCTTATGTTATTCCTGATAAATATAAGAATATATATAAAGAGGAAGGATTAGTCATTCATAAATGTATACGCTATACAGATATGGCTATAGGCAAGTTTTTTGCTGTAGCACAAAAACAACCTTGGTTTAAAAATACTATCTTTGTAATAACATCAGATCATACTAATCTGAGTGATCATAAACAATATCAAACAGATATAGGTGGTTTCTCTTCACCTATTATTATATATGATCCCAGCAAAGAAATAAAACCATGTATGAAAAATGGTATCGCCCAACAAATAGATATTCTTCCTACTGTGTTGAGTGCCTTAGGTTATGATAAGCCTTACTTATCCTTTGGTTGCGACTTGCTTACTACACCTATGAAAGAGACCTATGCCGTAAATTATCTAAACGGAATTTATCAATATTGTAAATATGGATATACACTTCAGTTTGATGGAAAACAAACAATAGGAATATACCGTTTAGACGATAAATTAATGCAGTATAATCTAAAAGGTAAAGTAAAAGAACAAGCTCAAATGGAAAAAGAGTTAAAAGCAATTATACAACAATATATGTATAGAATGGTCCATGACAAACTGAAAGCTGGTAAATAATAAATATAGATAATATATATATAACCAAGACGTTTATGTTAAAAATTCTAATAAAGCAAACAATTTTTTGTTTGCTTTTTGCTGTAAAGTAATGTAATGTGTATATTTGTAACACATTATGTAGTTTATTTTAATGCTAAATCATAATTCAAACTTAATAAAAATGAAATTAAAACAATTGCTTTTATTGTCTTTTTGTTTTATAACAGGGATTATATCCGCTCAGCAAATGGGTACTATTCCTGCAAATAAGAACGTAAGACAGGGTAAATTAAGTAATGGTCTTACTTATTATATTTTACATAATGAGTGGCCAGAACATGTTGCTAACTTTTACATTGCGCAGCGGGTAGGGTCTATTCAAGAAAATGACAAACAACGCGGTTTAGCTCATTTCTTAGAACATATGGCTTTTAATGGTTCAGAACACTTCCCTGACTCTACATTATTAGAGTTTACTCGCAGCCTTGGTGTTGAGTTTGGTTCCGACCTAAATGCTTACACAAGCATTGATCAAACAGTGTATCGCGTATGCAATGTGCCAACAAAACGCCAAACAGCACTCGACTCTTGCTTATTGATTCTAAAAGATTGGTCTAATGGTCTAACACTTGCCGATAAAGAAATAGACAAAGAACGTGGTGTTATTCATCAGGAGTGGCAGCTTCGCTCAAACCCTATTATGCGTATATACGAACGTGTTCTACCTAAGATGTATCCCGGCTCTAAGTATGGTTACCGCTTGCCTATAGGCCTAATGAGCATAGTAGACAACTTTCCTTATAAAGATTTACGCGAATATTATAAGAAATGGTATCGTACAGACAACCAATGTATAATAGTAGTAGGCGATGTAGATGTAGATCATATTGAAGCACAAATAAAGAAGCTATGGGCTAATGTTACACTTCCTACAAATGTTGCCAAAGTAATAGATGAAAAAGTGCCTGACAACAAGAATGCTATCTATGTTGTTGATAAGGATAAAGAGCTGCAATACACCCTTATTGGCATTGCTATGAAGCATGACGTCTTCCCTGATGCACAAAAAAATGACCAAAGTTATTATATCGATACATATGCTAAAGATATTATAACAAATATGCTAAACCAACGTTTAAGCGATTTATCTCAAAAAGAAAACTGTCCTTTTACTAGTGCTGGTGCAAATGTAAGTAATTATATTTTATCAAAAACAAAGGACGCGTTCCAACTTAGTGCACGAGCTAAAGAAGGAAAAGACTTAGAAGCATTAGCTGCAATATATCGTGAAGCCCTACGTGTACGTCAATTCGGCTTTACTGCTACAGAGTATGAACGTGCAAAAGCTGATTTTTTGTCAGCAATAGAATCGGATTATTTAAATAGAACTAAGAAGAGTAACAATTCTTACGGTAACGAATTACGTGACCACTATTTATCTAATGAGCCTATTCCAAGCCCAGAAGATTATTATCACATAATGAAATCTTTAGTAGGACTCACGGCTTTAAACGTTAATGTAATAAACGCTTACGCTAAAGAGCTTATCTCTGACAAAGATAGCAATATGGTTAGCTACCTATTTGAACGTGAATTAGCTGGTAAAAAGTATATTACAGAAGCACAGATGGCACAAACTATTAAAAATGTACGTGCTGAAAAATTATCTGCTTGGGTAGATAATGTCAAGCAAGAACCATTACTTGATGAAACTAAATTACCTAAAGCAGGCAAAATTATTAAAGAAAAAGAAAACAAACTATTAGGTTACAAAGAGCTAACTTTAAGTAATGGTGCTAAGGTTATTTTAAAAAAGACCAACTATAAAGATAATGAAATACTCTTTGAAGCTTATTCTAACGGTGGTAAAAGTCTTTATGGAGCTAAAGATTATGCTAACTTACAGCTTTTTGAGCCTTATATGTCTACCGTGGGTGTGGGCAATTTTAGTAATCAGGAGATGCCAAAAGTATTGGCTGGCAAGCAAGTTTCTATAGAATTAGGCTTAGGGTTACAAACTCAAAGAATGAGCGGTTTTTCCGTTCCTAAGGATTTAGAAACAATGATGCAATTAGCTTACTTATATTTTACAGATTTACGTAAAGACGAATCTTCATTCTCTGCTGCTAAAGGTCAGCTTGAACAAGCTTTGAAAAACAAAGATTTAATGCCCGAAAGTGTCTTTTCTGACTCTTTATCTGTAACATTATACAATCATAATCTTCGCTTTGCCCCATTAACAGCAGCTACTTTGAAAAAAGCAAGTATGGACAGAGTTTTAGAAATATGGAAAGAGCGATTTGCTAACCCAGCACAGTTTACTTATATGTTTGTAGGCAACTTTGATGAAGCTGCACTTCGCCCACTTATAGAAAAATATATTGCTTGTTTCCCAACTGCTAAGAAAGAAAATTACAATTATTTTGATCGTATTCCTAACGGCAAACGCATTAATAAGTTTACCCGTAAGTCTGAAACACCAAAGGCTATAGCTTTTGATATTTGGAGAAAAGAGTTAGCTAACACGTTAGATAATGATGTAATGACAGATGTAGCAGGTCAAATCCTCACAATGGACTATCTTAAGAGTATTAGAGAAGATGCAGGAGCTGCTTACTCTGTAGGTGCTAATGGGGATTTGGTAAGAGAAGGCAAGAAATTCTTTGCCCAGATTCAGGCTTACTGCCCAATGGATCCAGCTAAATCTACCCTTGCAGTAAAGCTACTTGATGAGTGTTTTAAAAAGAATACTATAAAGGTAGATGATGACAAGCTACAAAAAATAAAGGATAGCATGCTAAAGAATGCTGATATCAATGCCAAGAATAATGGTTATTGGAAAAATATCTTAGAAGTCTTTGATGTTTACGGTGTAGACCTTTATACTAATTATAAGAATACTGTAAAAGGGTTAACATCGTCTAAGATGGCTAAATTTATTAAAGATCTTTACTCTGCCGACACTCATGTAGAAGTAGTTATGACTCCAGGCAAGTAAGATAAACATATTTTTCTTTCTTTGTTCACAACAAAGAAAGAACACATAAAAAGAGTTATCATTGTAGATAACTCTTTTTGTGCTTTTATAATATTTGCCTAATCTTTTAAACAAAATTAAATATTCACTATTTTTTTACTTTATACTATTCGTTTTCTGTAACTTTGCATCTTAATATTTGAACTTTAGTAAAAGTAATTATGGCATATTTATTTTCATCAGAATCAGTTTCAGAAGGTCACCCAGATAAAGTTGCAGATCAAATAAGCGATGCTTTGTTAGATCAATTTTTAGCTTATGATAATAATGCACATTGTGCTATTGAGACATTTAACACAACAGGGCAGGTTATTATTATGGGAGAAGTACGCTCTAAAGAGTATGTTGATTTACAAACTGTAGCTCGTAAAACAATTAATAATATAGGCTATACTAAGGCTGAATATCAGTTTGATGGTAATAGTTGTGGTGTTTTATCAGCCATTCACGAGCAGAGTGACGACATTAATCGTGGTGTAGAAAATGGTGATGATGAAAATCAAGGAGCAGGCGATCAAGGCATGATGTTTGGTTACGCTTGTAACGAAACAGATAATTATATTCCTGTAACTTTAGACCTTGCTCATCTTCTTATGACTACTTTAGCAGCTATTCGTAAAGAAGGTAAGCTCATGACCTATCTTCGCCCCGACTCAAAGAGTCAGGTTACTGTTGAATATAGCGATGATAATATTCCACAGCGTATAGATACTATAGTGGTATCTACACAGCATGACGATTTCATTAATCCTTCAGATAGCTCAAAAGAAGCTCAGTCTAAGGCAGATGAGGCTATGCTTGCAAAGATTCGTAAAGATGTTATTGAAATATTAATACCACGTGTTAAGGCTCAGATTACATCTACTAAGGTATTATCTCTTTTTAATGATAATATAAAGTACTTAGTAAATCCTACTGGTAAGTTTGTTATTGGTGGTCCTCATGGCGATACAGGTCTTACCGGTCGTAAAATAATAGTAGATACGTATGGTGGTAAAGGTGCTCATGGTGGTGGTGCTTTTTCTGGCAAAGACCCCTCTAAGGTAGATCGCTCTGCTGCATATGCTTCACGTTATATTGCTAAAAACATGGTAGCAGCAGGTGTCAGCGATGAAATATTGGTACAGCTATCTTACGCCATAGGTGTAGCAGAGCCTGTTAGTGTATATGTAAACACCTATGGGCGTTCTAATGTACAATTATCAGATGGTGAGATTGCTGAAAAAATAAAGTCTATGTTTGATCTTCGTCCTAAGTCTATTGAGCGTACATTAAAGCTTCGTCAGCCTATGTATCTTGAGACAGCAGCTTACGGACATATGGGAAGAAAGAACCAAGTAGTAAAAAAACGTTTTGAAAGCCATTACCATGACAAAAAAGAAATGGAAGTAGAGCTTTTTACATGGGAGAAACTTGATAGAGTAGATGATATTAAAAAGATTTTCGGATTGTAACTAACTTTAATGGTAAATACCGATTCTCTTACCCTTCCTTCTACACTCTTGCGCTCAAGAGTAGGTAGTACGAATAAGGTTATGATGGATAAAAATTCTAAGAGCCAATCGCCTACCGATACTTTGGGAATAAGAGGTTTAAAGACGCCAAAGCCATTTAAACTTTCTAATTTGCATTTCGAAGAAGAAGGATATTTTAAGGGTAACAAATATTTTAAGCTCGAAAAGAACAGCGTTTGGTATGGTCCTGAGCTTGGCGACCCTGTACCATATACGCTAAGCACTGACAATACACTATCTGGTGTATTGTTGGTTTGTTTTATTTTGGCTATGTTCAGTTTTTCTGTTTCAAGAAGTTTTATAATCAGTCAGATACAAACTTTTTTTGGAGCATCACGTAGTATGCAAGTAAAAGCAGAAAGCATATCTGAAGGAAGGATAATGCCACTACTATTATTACAAACATCTTTACTCCTTGGTGTTATCTTTTTTATTATCTGGGGGCATATATCTGGGGCTGTATGTAATAATGATGCACAACTTGTCAAGATAGCTATATTCTTTGCCGAGTTTGTAGGTTATTTCACTATTAAACGTTTTTTTTACTCTGTAGTAAACTGGACTTTCTTTGAAAATGAGCAGAGCCGTAATTGGACAAAGGCACGTCTCTTTTTAAACACTATAGAGGGGATATTACTTTTCCCCTTGGTTTTGTTATTGGTATATTTCAATTTATCTTTTCATATAGCCATTATTTATAGTGCTTTCGTTGTCTTTTTTGTTAAAATCCTACAGCTTTATAAAAGCTATATTATCTTTTTCAGCAGAAGAACTATCAGTTTGCAAATAATTTTGTACTTTTGCACTTTAGAAATAATACCATTAATACTTTTATGGGGAGTTTTAACTCTAACAGGTAACTATTTGAATATAAACTTTTAGAATGCGATGATAAAGAAAATATTGGTTTCACAACCTAAACCAACAAGCGATAAATCGCCCTATTATGATATATCTTCCGACTTAGGTGTGGAATTAGTTTTTAGACCCTTCTTTAAGGTTGAGGGGATTTCTTCTAAAGAATTTCGTCAGCAAAAGATCAATTTGTTAGATTATACTGCAGTAGTTTTCACCTCTCGTCATGCAGTGGATAATTACTTTAAGTTGGCAAAAGAGTTGCGTATCACTATACCAGAAGATATGAAATACTTTTGTGTTATTGAGACCATAGCTCTCTATATACAAAAATATGTGCAATATAGGAAGCGTAAAGTGTTCTTTGGCAATACTGGAAAAATAGATAGCTTGATACCTTTAATGCAAAAGCATAAGAATGAAAAGTTTTTAGTTCCACAAAGTTCTGTTCATAATAGTGCTATTTCTTCTTTGCTTGATGCTCATAAGTTAAAGCATACAGAATGTATAATGTATCGCACTGTTACTAATAACATGTCAGAAGAAGAGGTCAAAAATTTTGATTATGACATGGTTGTTCTATTCTCTACGACGGGTGTAAAAGCCTTAAAAGAAAATGTTCCTGGTTTAGAACAAGGCGATGTTAAGGTAGCTGCTTTCGGTTCGGCTACAGCTAAAGCAGTAGGAGACTTAGGTTATCGTTTAGACCTTGAAGCACCTACAGCGCAACACCCTTCTATGACCGGTGCTTTAAAGGCGTATTTAGAGGCAAATAATAGGGTAAAATAATGTCTATTTTATACACAGATGCATGTTCAAAACTTATATCATCGGAACGTAAGCCATCTATGTTTAAGTTCCGTAAAGCTGAACGCCTGTGTAGTAAAAAACAAATAGAACTGCTCTTTGAGGGTGGTGCCAGCAAATCAATGACGGCATTTCCCTTAAGAGCAGTTTTTCGTTTTATACCTAACGAAGCTGCTCAAAACAATAAAAAAGCAGAGCTTATTAATAACAACGCTAATATAGTCGATGCTCAGGTACAGCTGCTTATTAGTGTTCCTAAAAAGTTTTTTAAAAGAGCTGTTAAGAGAAATCGCATAAAACGACAAATACGTGAAGCCTTTAGGAAGAACCGTTCGTTACTTAACACGGTGCTTGCCTCTTATAAGGATAAACAGCTACTTATAGCCATGATATGGCTTGACGATAAGCTATATAGCTCTATTCAGATAGAGCAACGTGTGTGCCACTTAATGAAACGTATAGGAGAGGTAGAGATATGAAATCATTAAATGATATGAAAGGCAATTGGGTAAAAAAGATTATACACCTTTGTTCGTATAGTCTTTCCATATTATTATGTATACCTATTGTGTTTTATCAACATTTCATCTCACCATTTACACCACCTTCATGCCGTTTTACACCGTCCTGTTCTGTTTATGCTAAACAAGCTATCATGAAACATGGCCCTATAAAGGGGCTTGCCTTAGCTATTTGGCGCATCTTACGATGTAACCCATGGGGAGGAAGTGGTTATGATCCAGTACCATAACCTAACATAATAATATCCAGACTAATAATAATAAATAAAGATTTTGCATATAACCCTAAAACAATAAAGCAATGAAGAACTTTGTAGAAGAACTACGTTGGCGTGGAATGTTGGCACAGATGATGCCAGGCACAGAAGAGTTTTTAATGAAAGAAATGGTATCAGCCTATTTAGGTACTGACCCAACTGCCGACTCACTGCATATCGGACATCTATGCGGCATAATGATGTTGCGCCATTTGCAGCGTTGTGGCCATAAGCCTTACCTACTTGTTGGTGGTGCTACGGGTATGATTGGCGACCCTTCTGGTAAAAGTCAGGAACGCAATTTACTTGATGCTGATACCTTATACCATAATCAGGAAGCTATAAAAAAACAGGTTAGTAAGTTTTTAGATTTCGATAGTACTGAGCCTAATAAAGCTGAAATGGTTAATAATTATGATTGGATGAAAGACTTTACCTTTCTCGATTTTGCCCGTACCGTAGGTAAACATATTACTGTAAACTATATGATGGCCAAAGATAGCGTTAAGCGTAGATTAAACGGTGAGGCTTCAGATGGGCTTTCTTTCACAGAATTTACATACCAACTTCTACAAGGTTACGACTTTCTTTATCAGTATCAGCATTATGGCATAAAGTTGCAACTTGGTGGTAACGATCAATGGGGTAACATGACTACTGGTTCTGAACTTATCCGACGTACCCTCGGAAGTGAGGCAGAGGCTTATTGTCTCACTTGTCCACTTATAACAAAGGCTGATGGGAAAAAGTTTGGAAAAACCGAAAGCGGCAATATATGGTTAGATCGTAACCGCACTACCCCTTATGCTTTTTATCAATTCTGGCTAAATGTCTCTGATGATGATGCAGCAAAATATATCAAAATATTTACTTCGCTCGATCAAACTACTATAGAAGCACTGATAGAAGAACATAGCGCTGACCCCGGTCGCCGTATTCTTCAACATCGTTTAGCAGAGGAAGTTACTCGTATGGTTCACTCACAAGAAGATCTTGATATGGCTATTGCTGCATCAAATATCCTCTTTGGCAAAAGTACTAAAGAGAATTTGTTACAGCTTGACGAACAAACCTTTACTGATGTTTTTAAAGATGTACCTCATTATGAGATAAGCAAAGATGTTTTAGGACAGCCTGCCGTTGAGGTTATGAATCAGGAAGGCATGAATATTTTCCCATCAAAAAGCGAGATGCGCAAACTTGTAAAAGGGGGAGGAGTAGCTCTCAACAAAGAAAAACTTACTGCTTTCGATCAAGTAATTACAGCTAATGACCTCATAGATGGTAAATATCTTTTAGTGCAAAAGGGTAAGAAAAACTACTCTTTAATCATTGTAAAGTAATAAAATCATATTCACATAATATGCAAACAGGGTATGAAAAATAACTTTTCATACCCTGTTTGCATATTGTTATTACCTACATTAAATGCTTAAAGATTAACTCCTTAAATATAACACTATACTGTTTAAAAAGAAATACATTATACCTCTGAAAGAAATTTAATCTATTTTTGTTTCATTTTTAGTTTATTTTTCTATCAAAAATAATCTATTTTTCATAGCTACAGTTATTCCCTTATATACAAAAAATTTATTTTTTTACTTTTAAAAGATTATCTTTTACTTTTCTTCTGCTTCCATCTTACGCAGTAATATTAAGGCTTTATTTTCATTATCTTCCATTATTTCACGTTCTCCTGGCCCTTTATCATTTATACCACACAGATGTAAAATACCATGAATAATAACACGTTCCAATTCGTTTTGGTATGTCTTTTTAAATAGTTCTGCGTTAGTGCGTACCGTATCTATGGATATAACAAGATCTCCACTTATTGTGTTTGCCTCATCATAATCAAAGGTAATAATATCAGTGTAGTAATCGTGCTTAAGATATTCATTGTTTATCTGTAGTATCTTTTCATCATTTACAAACATATAGCCTATATCTCCCGTTTCATAACCATGACTTTTTGCCACTGCTTTTATCCACTTAGAGATTAGTCTTTTCCTTATTTTAGGCATCTTAACGCCTTCAGCACTATATGTTATCATATTTTTTTTTATTTTGTTTTTTATAATTTCTTATAAATATAATTATATCTTATCGTCCTTATAATATATATCCATCTGGTATATAAGGCTTAACGTCTTGACCAAAGTGTATTAATTCCCTAACTATACTTGAGCTAATGCTAGATAGCGATGGCTCTGTAAAAAGTAATATCGTTTCTATTCCACCTATCTGCTTGTTTATATCAGCTTGTTCTCGCTCATATTCAAAGTCTTTTACACTTCGTATTCCTTTTATTAAATATTGAGCTTGTTCCTTCTGTGCAAAACTTACCGTAAGACCAGCATATGCTTTTACTTCTATTTTGGGCTCGTTAGCATACAAAATAGCTATTTTTTTCACCTTTTCCTCAGATGTCAGCATTGATTTCTTATGTTCGTTTATCCCCACTGCTATCACTATTTTATCAAACAAGGGTAAAGCACGTTGTACTATAGACGCATGTCCTATTGTAAAAGGGTCAAAACTACCTGCAAAAATACCTATCTTCATACACTTTTGATGTTTTTGCAAATATACATTAAAATGAGCAGATAACCAAAGAAGCATTATTTAAAAGAATAATAAGCTATAATTAAAAGCCGACGCAGATACATATTTTTACAAACAAAACAATTAGCTTATTTATATATCAAAGTTATTAGATTATCTTTGTTAAACAAGTCTTGAGCCACAGTCTGAATATCACTAACTGTAATATTATCAATATATTTATATAGCTTTTGAGTATCCTTTAACATACCATAATGTAAAAATAACTTTCCAAAATCTAACGCATAAGCCTCTCTGTTATCAGCAGCAATACCTATCTGTCCCTTTATTTGCCTTTTTGCCTTATACAGCTCTTTATCGGTAAGCGGTGCTTCCATTATTTTGTTTAGCTCTTCCCTAATAAGATTTAAACAAGTATCTACATCATGGGAATCGCAACCAAAGTATATACTCCATATTCCAGCACTCTCATAAGTAGCCATTGTGCTCTCAACGGTATATACTAATCCGTTTTTCTCTCGCAAACTAAGATTAAGACGTGCCGACATACCAGGACCTCCTATAATATTATTAAGCAGATAGAGTGGCATATAACGTTTATCATGTATGCTATAAGCATGTGTGCCTATCATGACGTGTGTCTGATGTGTATCTTTATTTATTATAATAGGTGATGTTATGCCTTTTGCATAATGTGGCATAAGCATTGGTGGCTTTACTTTTTTACGCGGTTTTATATTAGGAGTATACTTGCTTAATAATGTAACAAGCTGCTTAAATGATATGTTTCCATAAGCATAAAATATAGCATTATCTGGGCGATAATATTTCTTTGTAAAGCGTAAAGCGTCTGCTGTAGTAAAACTTCTTACTGTTTTAGCTTCACCAAGTATGGCATGACCTAAAGAATGATGCCGAAAGATAAGATTCTCAAACTCATCGAAGATAAGTTCTGAGGGAGAATCATTATACAATTCTATCTCATCACAAATAACCTCTACCTCCTTATTTATTTCGTTTTGAGGATAAGTACTATTAAAAACAATGTCGCTCAACAGATCAATAGCCATTTCTACATATTCATTTAGAATAGCAGAATAATATACCGTTTCGCTTTTTGTGGTATAAGCATTAAGATCAGCTCCTACATCTTCCAAATAATTAATTATATCGAGTGAGTCTCTGTGCTTTGTACCCTTAAACGTAACGTGTTCACAAAAGTGAGCAAGCCCCTCTTCGCCTATAACTTCATCTGAAGTTCCTGCATTAATTTCATAACCACAATATACCACATTAGCTTCTGAAGGTAAGTGGATAATGCGCAGTCCGTTATCAAGTGTTGCTATATTATACTTCATAAGATATATGCAAAATTAGGAAAAAAGAATTAAAAGGCTTTGCATTTCCCCTAAATAGCAGTAAATTTGCATAATAATAATGTATTTAAAGTGTGCTTTGTGTTGAGTACGTTGTTAATAAAACATCAAAAATTAAATAGTAATGCGTAAAATAATTGGCATTGGCGAAACTGTTTTAGATATTATTTTTAAGGACAGTAAGCCCATAGAAGCTGTACCTGGAGGTTCCACTTTTAATGCTATCACCTCTTTAGGTAGGTGTGGTGTAAGTGTGTTTTTTATATCCGAGGCAGGTGATGACAGAGTGGGGCGTTACATTTTAAGCTTCCTTAAAGATAATGGAGTGGACACAGGAAATGTAAATATGTCTAATGGGTTTAAATCGTCTTTATCACTTGCTTTTCTCAACGAGCATAATGATGCTGAATATATCTTCTATAAAGATGAGGCATATAATCAGCTCGATTTCAAACTTCCTGACATTCAAGCTGACGATATTATCCTTTTTGGGTCATATTACGCCGTTAACCCTATGCTTAGAGCTCAAATAGTAAGTTTGCTTGATTATGCACGCAGAAAAAAAGCTATTATCTATTATGATGTAAATTTTCGTCCATCACATCGTGATGAAGTAATAAAAATAACACCAAACCTGCTCGAAAATTTCGATTATGCAGATATTGTAAGAGGTAGTAAAGAAGACTTTGAAACATTATACAAGCTAACTGATGGCGAAAAAGTATTCAACTCTTATATCTCCTTTTATTGTAAACGTTTTATTTATACACAAGGAGCTAACCCTATAGAGGTGCGCGGTGATCATAATTTTGCAAAGTCATACCCCGTAATAAGTAGCAATATTGTAAGTACCGTTGGTGCTGGAGACAACTTTAATGCTGGCTTTATCTATGGCTTACTTAAATATCACATTACAAAAGACATTTTAGATAAAGGCTTAACAGAAGAACAATGGGACGCATTAGTAGCTTGCGGACAACTTTTTTCTGAAGAAGCATGTAAAGGGATATTCAATTATGTGAGCAAAGACTTTGGCAAAAAGATGCAAATAAAATAAAATTTAATACAGAAATATAAGAATAAAATTTAATATAATATATGAAAGAAATCGCTAACAAAGTGTATTATGTAGGTGTAAACGACCGCCATAAAACTCATTTTGAGGGTCTTTGGCCACTTCCATACGGTGTAAGTTATAACTCATATTTAATAAAAGACAAAAATAAGATTTGTTTAATAGATACGGTGGAAGTAGACTTTTTTATGCAATTCTTAAATAATTTGAGAGAAGTTATTGGCGATTCTCCTATTGATTATGTAGTCATTAATCATATGGAACCTGACCATTCAAGCTCTTTAGCCTTGCTTAAAAAGTATTATCCCGAAATAAAATTAGTGGGTAATAAGAAAACTTTTGAAATGGTAGCAGGATTTTATGGTATAAAAGAAGATACTCTTGAGGTGAAAAATGGCACATCTTTATCTCTTGGAGATTATACATTGAAATTTTATCTAACACCTATGGTACATTGGCCAGAGACAATGGTAACATGCTGTGAAGGACCTTCTAATTTCCTTTTCACGGGAGATGCTTTTGGTGCTTTTGGTGCTTTAAATGGTGCTATAGTAGATGATGACATGGATACAGAGATGTGGTGGGACGAAATGGTGAGATATTATTCTAACATTGTTGGAAAGTATGGACTACAAGTGCAGAACGCTTTAAAAAAGATAGCAGATCTTTCCATTGAATATATATGCTCTACACATGGTCCTGTTTGGCATAAAGAGGCGAATAAAGTGATAGAAATATACGACCATTTATCTAAATATGAAACAAATAATGGTTTAGTTATTTGCTATGGATCTATGTATGGTAACACTGAACAAATGGCTGAACTTATAGCAGAAGGAGCTTCTAAAACCGGATTAAAAACCATAAAAATACATAATGTTTCTAAGATACATCATAGTTATATTATAAAAGATATATTTAAATATCGTGGACTTATTATGGGCGCACCTACATATAATGCCGGTATTTTCCATGATATGGAATCGCTTTTGAGCGAGATTGAAAATCGTGATATTAAGAATCATTACCTTGGTTACTTTGGTTCCTTTGCATGGGCACAGAAGAGTGTAAAAATACTTGATGCTTGGGCAGAAAAAAATAAATACTTTGAAGTAGTGGGAGAGCCTGTAACTATGAAACTTGGAATTAGTCCAGAAATAAGAGAAAAATGCTTAAACTTAGGCAAAGAAATGGCTAATAGATTATTAAACTAAAATATTAAAAAGAAAGGATTAAAAGCTTACGAACTGTAAACAACTATACTTTTAATCCTTTCTCTTTACATTTATATCTATATTAGTTTAATAACAAACTGGTGAATAATCTATAATATCTTTCTTTTTTTCCTAAAAATCAACTTTGAATAATAACATATAGCTTGCACTTATATATTCTTTTTTATATTAATACTTTACCTTATATCCATATATTGTGCAAACCTTTTCATTTTAAAGTTATTACTTTTCTTTTGTAACATAGAGTAAAATATGTATCTTTTGTTTATCTTTGTAGTATCCTAAATAAAATAAGGTTGAAAGAATAATTACATCTAAATAAACAAATTAAGCGCATTATGAAAAAGATCAGTTTGATTTTATCAATCTTTCTTTTTGCTTTGCCATCTATAATGATGGGACAAACAGTAAAATCACCTAATGGAAAGGTCAGCGTTACCTTTTCTTTAGAAAAAAATGGTGTCCCTACTTATGAGATGAAATACAAAGGAAAGACAGTTATAAAGCCATCTCACTTAGGACTGGAGTTAGCTAAAGATAAGCATGCAAGTAAAGGATTAGAAGAAACAAACCTCATGGACGGTTTCACTAAAACTAACTATAAGGTGTCTACTTTCGATGAAACGTGGACACCAGTGTGGGGAGAAACAAAAACTATTCGTAACAATTATAATGAATTGGAAGTAGACTTGAGGCAAGAATCAAGTAACCGCAATATAACTATTCGTTTCCGAGTATACGATTGTGGTATGGGATTACGTTATGAATTCCCACAACAAAAAGACTTAAACTACTTTATAATAAAGGAAGAACATACTCAGTTTGCTATGACTGGCGACCATATTGCGTTTTGGTTACCTGGCGATTACGACACACAAGAGTATGAAACACAAATATCAAAGCTATCTGAAATACGTGGAAAGATGAAAAAAGCTATAACAAGTAATGCTTCACAAACACCTTTTTCACCTACAGGAGTACAGACATCACTACAACTAAAAACAGCAGATGGATTATATATAAATATCCATGAAGCAGCTTTGATTGATTATCCAGCAATGCACTTAAACCTAAATGATAAAACCTTTGTTTTCGAATCGTGGTTAACCCCTGATGCTGTTGGCAATAAAGGCATGATACAAACGCCTTTTAACACACCTTGGCGTACAATAATGGTAAGTGATGATGCACGTGAAATGTTATCAAACAACCTGATACTTAATCTTAATGAGCCATGTAAAATAAAAGACACAAGCTGGATTCACCCTATAAAATACTGTGGAGTTTGGTGGGAAATGATTGCTGGAGGCAAGCCATGGGCATATACAGATGAGTTTGTTTCAGTAAAATTAGGACAGACAGACTTTACTACAGCTAAGCCAAATGGTCGTCATCCTGCTAATACAAATAACGTAAAGAAGTATATAGATTTTGCTGCTAAGAATGGTCTTCAGGAAGTTTTAGTAGAAGGTTGGAATATAGGTTGGGAAGACTGGGTAGGACATTGGAAACGCGATGTATTCGACTTTGTAACTCCTTACCCTGATTTTGATATTAAAGAACTAAATGATTATGCTCATTCTAAAGGTGTTAAGCTTATGATGCATCATGAAACTTCTGGTTCAACAATAAACTATGAGCGCCATATAGAAGCAGCTTATAACCTTATGAACAAATATGGTTATGATGCAGTAAAGAGTGGTTATGTTGGTGATATATTACCACAAGGAGAGTATCATTATAGCCAACCTATGGTGAATCATTATCTATATGCCGTTCAACAAGCCGCTAAGCATCACATTATGGTGAATGCTCATGAAGCAGTTCGCCCTACAGGCTTGTGTCGTACCTATCCTAACTTAGTAGGAAACGAGAGCGCTCGAGGTACCGAATTTGAGGCTTTTGGCGGTAGTGAGCCATATCATACTGTAATTTTGCCTTTTACTCGACTTCAAGGAGGTCCTATGGACTATACTCCAGGCATATTAGAAACTAAGCTATCTAAATGGTGTGACAATCCAAGTTATGTACATACCACTTTGGTAGGTCAATTAGCTTTATACTGCACTATGTACAGTCCGCTGCAAATGGCTGCCGATTTACCTGAAAATTATGAAAAGTATGCTGATGCATTTCAGTTTATTAAAGACGTAGCTGTTGACTGGGACGACTCTAAATACTTAGAGGCTGAGCCTGCACAATATATTACTGTTGCACGAAAGGCTAAAGGAACAAACAACTGGTTCATAGGTGGTAAATGTGATCAGAATGGACATAAGAGCACAATAAAACTCGATTTCTTAGATAAAGGTCGTAAGTATAAAGCTACAATATATACCGATGGCAAAAATGCCAGTTATGATAAGAACCCTTCTTCATATATTATTACTAAAAAAACATTGAAGCGTGGTGATACTCTTAATATTACCGAAGCTCCCGGAGGAGGCTTTGCTATAAGTTTGATAGCACTATAATATAAAGCGTAATATAAATATTAAACGCCTGAAAACATATTGTTTTTAGGCGTTTAATTCTTTTTATACCTCTTATAGTTCCTTCATAGCAAGATGATAAGATAATAATTTTATATATAGATTAAGAACTATTTATACATGTTTCTTTTGTGCTAATGAATAATTTACTTAATTTTGTAAAGAAAATAAGCACATAATTCTATTTAGAATATACATTGTTATAATGTATTTTCTAAGGAAGAAAAATTATAAATTACCTAAATTATTTCTTTATTAGTATGAGACTAATTATTGAGCAAGATGTTTCTAGCCTATCGCAATGGGCATCTGAGTATGTTATCAAACGTATTAATTCCGCTCAGACAACTGCGGAAAAACCTTTTAAACTGGGGCTCCCCACAGGTTCTTCACCATTAGGAATGTATAAAAATTTGGTTAAGGCTTATCAGGAAGGTCGTGTTTCTTTTGCCAATGTAATCACTTTTAACATGGACGAGTATGTAGGTTTACCTGAGGAACACCCCGAAAGTTATCATTCTTTCATGTTTTCTAACTTCTTTAATCATATAGACTGCCCAAGAGAGAATATTCATATTCTTAACGGTAATGCAGAGAATTTGGAAGACGAGTGTAACCGTTATGAAGAAATGATAGCTCAAGCAGGTGGTATAGATCTCTTTATAGGTGGTATAGGCCCTGATGGTCATATTGCTTTTAATGAGCCAGGTTCATCATTAGTATCTCGTACTCGTGTTAAAACTCTAACACAAGACACTATCATTGCTAATGCTCGTTTCTTTGATAATGATATAACTAAAGTTCCAAAACATGCTTTAACAGTAGGTGTAGGTACTGTAATGGACGCTAAAGAGGTGCTAATTCTTGTTAATGGTCATAATAAGGCACGTGCTTTGCAAGCTGCAGTAGAAGGTGGTGTAACACAAATGTGGACAATCAGTGCTCTTCAGTTACATCAACATTCTGTTATTGTATGCGATGAAGCAGCTACTGACGAATTAAAGGTAAGCACTTATCGCTACTTTAAAGACATTGAATCAAAAAATTTATAATTTATAAAAAAACAAACACAAGATAAAAGCAATAAGAAAGGAAGTGATTTATGAGACTTAATCTAAGTGAGGAGATTGTTTTAAATAGTGTTTCAGAAGACTTCTATCGCCCTAAAACAGCCGTAGACCGTTCTGAAATTACACGCTTTGAGAAGATATATACCGACATTTATCCATCTATAGCTGAAGGTACACGCTTTTTAGCTAATAGTATTGCTACCCAGATTAAGAAAAAAGCATGCGAAGGCAAGTATTATGTGTTGGCAGCTGGTACAGGTTTATCTCTAACCCCAGTATATGAAGAGCTTATTCGTTTACATAAAGAAGAAGGCCTTAGCTTTAAGAATGTGGTAGTGTTTAATGCTTATGAGTATTTTCCTCTTAACGAAAAAAGTAACTATAAGAGTATTACTCAATTACGCAAAAAGTTTATAGACCACGTAGATATAGACCTACAAAATGTTTTTACACCTGATGGAACTATTCCTCAAGAACAAGTACAAGAGTCTTGTCGCTTGTATGAGCAACGCATAAAAACATTTGGTGGATTAGATGCAGCTCTTTTGGGTATAGGCCGTAGTGGTAATATTGCTTGTAATGAGCCAGGTTCAAGCTTAGCTTCTACCTCTCGCTTAATACTGCTTGATGCTTTATCACGTCAAGAAATGACAATGAGTTTCGGCTCCTTAGAGTCAGTTCCCCCTTGTAGTATCACAATTGGAATAAAAACTATATTATCTGCAAAGAAAGTATTCATTGCAGCATGGGGTGATGAGAAAGCAGGCATTATCCAAGAGATGGTAGAAGGATCTGTTACCGATAGCATACCAGCTTCTTTCCTTCAAACCCACGAGGGTGCATGTGTTGTAACCGATTTAGCTGGTGCTGCTCGTTTAACCCGTATTGTTCATCCTTGGCTTGTAACATCTTGTAAGTGGACAGACAAGCTTACTCGTTCTGCCTTAGTTTGGCTTTGCGGTATTACCAAGAAACCTATTTTAAAACTCACTAATAAAGACTATAACGAAAATGGTCTAAGCGAGCTGTTAGCTCTTTATGGTTCGGCTTACAATGCTAATATTAAAATTTTTAATGATCTTCAGCATACTATCACAGGTTGGCCAGGAGGAAAGCCTAATGCGGACGACAGTAATCGTCCTGAACGTGCCAATCCTTATCCAAAACGTGTTATAGTATTCTCTCCACATCCTGATGATGATGTTATTTCTATGGGTGGAACACTTCGTCGTTTGGTACAACAGGGGCATGAGGTGCATGTGGCTTACGAAACATCTGGTAACATAGCAGTAGGTGATGAGGAAGTAACTCGCTTTATGCACTTTATAAACGGATTCAATCAGCTATTCAATAATGCTGGTGATGAGGTAATAAGAGGTAAGTATAAGGAGATAAAAGAGTTTTTAAAAAACAAGAATCCTAATGATATCGACTCGGTAGATGTCCGTACCATTAAGGGCTTAATTCGTCGTTGTGAGGCACGTATGGCGTCCAGTTATAATGGCATTCCGCTTAGTCGTGTTCATTTTTTAGACCTACCTTTCTATGAGTCTGGTAAGATAGAGAAGCTCCCCATGAAAGAAGCTGATGTTAAAATAGTACAGAAACTATTACAAGAAGTGCAGCCACATCAGATATATGTAGCTGGCGATTTAGCAGATCCTCACGGCACTCATAGAAAGTGTACTAATGCTGTTCTTGCTGCTTTAGACGAGGAGAAGAAAGCAAATGCTAAATGGTTAGACGACTGTCGTGTATGGATGTATCGTGGTGCATGGGCAGAATGGGAAATAGAAAACATTGAGATGTGTGTACCTATGAGCCCTGAAGAGCTCCGTGCTAAACGAAATTCTATCTTACGCCATCAAAGTCAAATGGAAAGCGCACCTTTCTTAGGCAATGATGAACGTTTGTTTTGGCAGCGTGCAGAAGACCGTAACCGTGGCACAGCTGAGCTTTATGACAAATTAGGCTTAGCTTGTTATGAAGCTATGGAGGCTTTTGTGCAATATCATTTACTATAATAATTATCCTTATGATACTTAAAACACTATCTTTTTCCGATAAAAACATAATATGTTTTCCATAAAAAGGATAGTGTTTAGAATGAAAAATAAACTATTTTTGCGGTAATTTTAATTTATTTTTACTGCAAAAATAGTTTATTTTTATTTTTAATGATTAATCATTTATTATTAAAACAATTATCGTTTACTAAATAAAAAGTATCTACTTAATATGATAATCTTTATAAAAAAAAAGTTTTAACTATTTTTTTATATGATAAATGCCGTAGTATATAGTTTTATAGGTAAAATAATTTAGTTTTAATTTGTAATTTACATATATAATAGGTATATTTGCACGATTAATTTTTATAGCTTGATAAGTTGTAAGGTTGGGTTATATGGCATTTCTGCCTATTGTCTTTATCCTTATAACCCTTCAGAGATATTGGTCAAAACGATAAGATTTTTTTAAGATTTAGATGAACGTAATTACGAAAACAATTCAATTAGCAGATGGTAGAACCATCTCTATTGAGACTGGAAAGGTTGCAAAACAAGCCGACGGTGCAGCCATGTTGCGTATGGGCAACACTGTATTGTTGGCAACGGTTTGTGCAGCTAAAGAGGCAGTTCCAGGTACTGATTTTATGCCTTTACAAGTAGATTATCGCGAGCAGTATTCTGCCGCAGGTCGTTTTCCTGGTGGTTTCACCAAGAGAGAGGGTAAGGCTAATGATGATGAAATTTTAACTTCGCGCTTGGTGGACCGCGTTCTTCGTCCACTATTTCCATCCGATTACCACACAGAGGTATATGTACAGATAATGTTATTATCAGCAGATGGTGTTGATCAGCCTGATGCTTTAGCTGGTTTTGCAGCTTCTGCAGCTCTTGCAGCTTCTACCATTCCTATTGAATATCCTATTTCCGAAGTACGAGTAGCACGTATTAAGGGTGAATATATTATCAATCCTACATTTGACCAGATGAAAGAAGCCGATATGGATATCATGGTAGGTGCAACAAAAGATAATATTATGATGGTAGAAGGTGAGATGGACGAGGTATCTGAGCAGGAGCTTATTGGGGCATTAAAAGCTGCTCATGAAGCCATTAAGCCTATGTGTGAGCTTCAGGAAGAGCTGTCTAAGGAATGTGGCACTGATGTTAAGCGTGAATATTGCGACGAGGTAAACGACGATGAGCTTCGTGAGCAAGTTCGCAAAGAGACATATAATGCTTGCTATGCTCAAGCACAGAGTGGTGATGACGACAAACATCATCGCGAAGAGGTATATAGCCAGATTAAGGCAGACTTTATTGAGAAATATGATGCTGCCCATGAAGATCTCACAGCTGATGAGTTAGCCGAAAAGCATGAAATGATAGAACGTTATTATGCTGATGTAGAGCGTGATACTATGCGTCGTAGTGTGCTTGATACAGGTAAGCGTATGGACGGTAGAGCTACCGATGAGATTCGTCATATATGGTGTGAGGTAGATGCTTTGCCTATGCCTCATGGTAGTGCTATTTTCCAACGTGGCGAAACAATGTCGCTTTCCACTTGCACCTTAGGTACTAAAATGGACGAAAAAATGGTAGATAATGTTTTAGAAAAGAGTTATCAACGCTTTTTACTTCATTACAATTTTCCTCCTTTCTCTACAGGTGAAGCTAAGGCGCAACGTGGTGTAGGTAGGCGTGAGATAGGTCATGGACACTTGGCATGGCGTGCTTTGAAAAACCAGATTCCTACAGATTTCCCATATACGGTACGCTTAGTAAGTCAGATTTTAGAATCTAATGGCTCTTCATCTATGGCTACTGTATGTGCAGGCACTTTGGCTTTATTCGATGCAGGTGTACCTATGAAAAAGCCAGTATCAGGTATAGCTATGGGGTTAATTAAAAATCCTGGTGAGGATAAGTATGCTATTCTAAGCGATATTCTTGGTGATGAGGATCACTTAGGCGACATGGATTTTAAGACAACAGGCA
Source organism: Prevotella amnii CRIS 21A-A (assembly GCF_000177355.1). Classification (NCBI taxonomy): domain Bacteria; kingdom Pseudomonadati; phylum Bacteroidota; class Bacteroidia; order Bacteroidales; family Prevotellaceae; genus Prevotella; species Prevotella amnii. The sequence goes on along the minus strand of NZ_ADFQ01000016.1, from coordinate 104,283 downwards.
CAAGAGATGGTATTACAGCTACTCAGATGGATATTAAGTGTGATGGTTTGTCGTATGAAATTTTAGAAAAGGCATTGATGCAAGCTAAGGCTGGTCGTGAATATATTCTCGGAAAGATGATGGAAACGATGCCTGCTCCCCGTTCAGAAATGAAACCACAAGTACCACGCATCGAGCAACTCTTTATCCCTAAAGAGTTTATCGGAGCGATTATTGGGCCTGGAGGTAAAATTATTCAGCAGATGCAGGAAGATACAGGTGCAACTATTACTATAGAAGAGATTGATAATCAGGGTAAGATTTCCATTTCAGCACCAAACAAAGAGTCTATTGATGCTGCCTTAGGCAAGATTAAATCTATTGTAGCCGTTCCTGAAATAGGTGAAGTTTATGAAGGTATTGTTCGCTCTATCATGCCATATGGCTGCTTTGTAGAGATCATGCCTGGCAAAGATGGCTTATTACATATTTCAGAAATAGATTGGAAACGTCTTGAAACAGTGGAAGAAGCTGGAATCAAAGAAGGCGATAAGATAAAGGTAAAATTATTAGAGATAGATCAAAAGACTGGTAAATATAAGCTTTCGCATAGAGTGCTTTTAGAGAAACCAGAAGGTTATGTAGAGCCTCAACGTCGTCCTCGTGGCGATCGTCGTCCTCGTCGTGATGGCGATTATAGGGGTGAAGATCGTCGTCCTCGTCGTGAAAATAACCATGATACTGTAAGCGATTAATATAAGCTATTAAGATTATATATAATCATATATATTATAGCCCTTATTGTTAATTATCTACAATAAGGGCTGTTTTTTGTTCTGTCTTAATAGTTTATTATTTTTTTTACTTATATTTGCGCCTGTTTAAAGGGGGTTATTTCTCTTTTAATGAATAAAATATTATGTAAATTTAAAGAACAGTTTTATGAAGAAAGTATTATTTATTATGGCTATATGCACAGCAATGGTAGCTTGTAAGAATGGTAAGACAACATCTAATGCTACATCATCTGATTCTACAGCAAAAGATAGTACCCTAACAGCAGCGGACTCTGTAGTATTTGAGGGTATGACACCAGCTGCCGACTGTGCAGGCGTTAAATATCATTTATCTTTAGCTACCGACTCTACTAACGGTTTCTCTGCCACAGAAAGTTATATGGAGAGCGATACCAAAGCTAAGTCTACCCAGAACTACCATGGCAAGTATGATGTTGTAAAAAAGAAAGTAAATGGTAAGGAAAATACTTACTACACCTTTGAGCTTGGCAAGGGTAATAAAGTAAATTTCTTAGTATCTAACGATTCTACACTTCGTATGGTAAATGCCGACTTTGAAGAAGCTGTTGCAACAAAAGGACTAAGCTACGATCTAAAAATGAAGAAGTAAATAATATATAGTTATTTATTAATATTTTTAATAATTATGAGGCTTACTCTAACGGGTAAGCCTTTATTGTTATATTACTTTCACTTATTATATGTGGAATAACTATAAAAAAATATGTACTTTTGTTGCTGATTTTTATAATTAGCTACAATTATTTATTGTTGCAAAAAATAGCATTATGGTTCTTAACTATATTTGGATAGCATTTTTCCTTATTGCATTTATCTTTGGGATAATCTCTCTTCTACTTGGTGATGCTACAATCTTTGAGAAAATAGTCGGTGCTACTTTCGATTCTTCGAAGACAGGCTTTGAAATTTCTCTTGGTTTAACAGGCGTTTTAGCCTTGTGGCTGGGTATTATGAAAATAGGTGAACAAGCTGGTATCGTTAATGTCTTGGCACGAATACTAAGCCCATTTTTTTCTAAACTCTTCCCTGACATTCCAAAGAATCACCCTGTCATGGGTTCTATTTTTCTTAATATAGCCTCTAATATGTTAGGTTTGGATAATGCCGCAACACCAACAGGGCTTAAAGCAATGGCTCAGATGCAAGAACTTAACCCAAAGAAAGACACTGCCACCAATTCTATGATAATGTTTCTGGTGCTAAACACCTCTGGGCTTACCATTATACCTACCACCATACTTGCTTTTCGTAGTACTTATGGAGCATCTCAGCCCACAGATGTGTTTATCCCTATCCTTTTAGCTACTACTGTTGCTACCGTTGCTGGTATTATTTTTACTGCCCTTTGGCAACGTATCAACTTATTACAACCCACACTTTTATTTGGCTTAGCATGCTTGATAGGGTTTGTAGGGTTTGTTATCTGGGGCTTTGGCAAGATGGATAAAGATACTATGGCGTCTGTAACGTCAATAACTTCTAATCTTATTTTAATGTCCGTCATAGTACTCTTCATTATAGCAGGTCTAATAAAAAAGATTAATGTATATGACGCCTTTATAGAGGGAGCTAAAGAAGGTTTTCATACAGCAGTACGAATAATTCCCTACCTAATAGCTATACTTGTTGCCGTAGGTGTGTTTCGTGCATCAGGAGCTATGGACGTACTTATAAAAGCTGTAAAATATATAGTAGAAATGTGCGGTATAAACACCGATTTTGTAGGAGCTTTACCAACAGCACTTATGAAACCTCTATCAGGGAGTGGTGCTCGTGGACTTATGGTAGAAGCTATGAAGACCTATGGGGCTGATTCTTTTATAGGACGACTATCATGCGTCTTCCAAGGTTCTACAGATACTACTTTCTATATCTTAGCTGTATACTTTGGCAGTGTCAGCATAAAATATACTCGGCATGCTGTTGCTTGTGGCTTACTTGCCGATATTTTGGGTGTTATCGCTGCAATTATCGTATGCTACCTCTTCTTTTAAAATAGACGTTTTTTATAATTATATAATAAGTACAAAACAATGGCAAACTTAAAATCATTAGCAAAAGATACGGCAATTTATGGTGTTAGTAGTATCGTTGGACGATTTCTTAATTATCTTTTAGTGCCTCTTTACACTGCTAAGATTAGTGCTGAAAGCGGAGGATATGGTGTTATTACTAATATATATGCCTACACAAGCGTACTATTAGTAATACTTACATATGGTATGGAAACTACCTTCTTTCGTTATGCTAATAAGACTGACGAAAATTCTAAACAGATATACGCTACCACATTATCAATGGTAGGAATATCATCTTTACTTTTTATTATTATTATATTTGCTTTTCTTAGTCCTATATCTCACTTTATGGGGTACGCAGAACACCCCTCGTTTGTATGGGTTATGTTTGTTACTGTAGCCATAGATGCTTTTCAATGTATTCCTTTTGCTTACCTAAGATATAAGAAAAGACCATTAAAGTTTGCCGGACTAAAACTCCTTTTTATAGCACTTAACATAGTTTTAAACCTAACTTATTATCTTTTCCTTGGCGGGCACGATGTAGGATATGCTTTCTATATCAATTTGTTTTGCACTGCATCAATAACGCTTTTCTTTTGGAAAGAGCTTAAAGAAGGATTCTTCTCAGGAGTTAAACTATTAGATATAAAGCTCGTCAAAAAGATGTTGAGCTATTCATGGCCTATACTTGTCTTAGGTATTGCGGGTATGATGAATCAGAATGCAGGACCAATACTTTTCCCTAAATTATATCATGCTGCTGATGCACATAAGCAATTAGGTATTTTTGGAGCTTCTGTAAAGATAGCAATGATCATGTCTATGATAATGCAGGCTTTCAGATATGCTTACGAACCATTTGTCTTTGGTAAAGCTAAAGACAAGGATAGCAAACAAACCTATGGACAAGCTATGAAATATTATATCATATTTACCCTCTTAGCTTTCTTGGTAGTAATGGGATACATGAATATTTTACAGCATCTTATTGCTAAAGACTATCGTGAAGGATTAAAGGTTGTACCTATTGTAATGATGGGAAGTATTATGACGGGAGCTTTCTTTAATCTTAGTTTTTGGTATAAACTTATAGATAAAACTATTTGGGGGGTATACCTTTCTGGTATAGGGTGTATCGTTATTATTAGCATAAACATTATTTTTGTACCTAAATATGGATATATGGCATGCGCATGGGCAGGACTTACTGGTAACGCCGTTGCTATGATCTTATCATATATATCAGGACAGAAATATTATCCCATAAACTATCCTCTAAAAAGTATTTTTACTTATTTTGTAATTGCGTTAATTTTCTTTACAGGAATAACCTATTCTAATGAGTTTTTATCAGCACCTTTTGCCTTTATAGCTAATACAATAATAATATTATTGTTTATAGCACATATCATTTACCATGATATGCCTAAAGGAGCTATACAAAAAATTAAACATAAATTCCACCTTTTTTAAATCAATAAAATTAATTAAAGTGTATATGAAAAAATTATTCTTACTCGTTGCAGGATTGTTATCTTTAGGCAGTGTACATGCTGATGAAGGTATGTGGACACTCTACAACCTGCCTCAACCAGTTTTCCAGGCTATGCAAAGCGAAGGCTTTACATTACCACAGAACATGATATATGGTGCACCTAACGCCATTAGTAACAATGTAGTCAATTTCTCTGGATTCTGCTCTGGCGTAGTTGTTTCTCCAGATGGACTGGTACTTACTAATCATCACTGTGGTTTTAGTGCTATAAACGCACACTCTACAGTAGAACACGATTATATGATAGATGGTTTTTATGCTAAAGATTTTAGTGAAGAGCTGCCTAATGAAAATATGTTTGTATCTTTTATGAAAAATCAAGAAGATATTACAAGTAAGGTAAACAGCTTAATCTCTGGCAAAAACATTAAAAAGTTAGACGCTATTATAGATTCTCTTACAAATGTAATGACCGACTCTGTAAAAAAAATAGATAAAAGCCTACATGTTGAAATAGATCCTTTTTATGAAGGAAATAAGTTTTTTGCTACCACATATCAGGTGTTTAACGACCTACGTTTAGTATTTACTGTACCAAAGAGTATGGGTAAATTTGGCGGCGAAACAGACAACTGGATGTGGCCTCGACAAACTTGTGATTTCTCAGTATTCCGCATCTATGCCGACCCTAAGACTAATGGTCCTGCTAAATATTCAAAGGATAATGTGCCTTATCACCCTTCAAGCTGGGCACCTGTTAGTATGCAAGGATACCAAGACAAGTCTTTTGCTATGACAGTAGGTTACCCTGGCTCTACTAATAGATACCTATCTTCGTATGGTATACAGCAACGCAGAGATATAGAAAATGCTGCTCGCATTTACTCTCGTAATATTAAGTTGGCTATAATGAAAAAGTATATGGACGCTGATGAAAACACACGCATTCAATACGAAGATAAATATGTTGGTTCAGCTAACTACTGGAAAAACTCTATGGGTATGAATAAGTGTATAGATTCCATAGGTCTTATTCGCCAAAAACTACAATATGAAGAGAAAATACAAAAGTGGTTAAAAGATAAAAAAACACAAGATGAAGCTACCAATGTCGATTTTGCTAAGCTATCACAGCTTTACACTAAGGTAGCTGCACCTGCTAAGGCTTATATATACTGGTTAGAATCGTTTTGGAGAACATCTGAGTTTTTTACACGTGCTACTAATATCTACCGTGAAAAAGGTATGAAACATATTGGTACAAAGGGAACAAAAGACTTTTATTATTTCTTTAATGATAATTCCAAAGAATGGAATATAAATCTCGATAAAGAGATGACAGCTGCAATGCTGAAGAATTATGCAGACCAAGTACCTGGCGAATATCAACCAAAATTCTTAAAAGATATAAAGATAAAATTTGGCGACGACTACAAGAAATACACCGAATGGTTATATAAAAAATCAAGGTTAATGATAGAGGGTACTAAGTTTTATCCTAACAGCAAGATGTTAAAGAAAGACCCTGGATATATTGTAGGAAAACAACTGTTTGATATGTTCCGTAAGATTAATATCCAAGTGGGAAGCGATAAAGAAGCTATCGCACTTCAAGAAAAGAAACTTTGCCAAGCAAAGGTAGAAATGGAAATGGATATGCCACACTATAGCGATGCTAACTTTACTATGCGTTTGTCTTATGGTCAGGTAGGTGGCTACCAGTTAGGTAGTTGGGATAGCAACTATTACACCACTGCAGAGAGCATTGTTGAGAAGATGAAGCGTGGCGATAAGGTAGAGGAGTACAAGACGGAACCTATTATGATGGATCTTATGAGTAGGAAAGACTTCGGTAAATATGCTGATAAAACTACAGGAAAAATGCAGCTTTGCTTCCTTACCAATAACGATATTACTGGTGGAAACTCTGGTTCTGCTATCTTTAATGGTAAAGGTGAGGTGATCGGTTTGGCATTCGATGGCAACTGGGATAGCCTTTCTAGCGACATCAACTTTGATCGTAATCTTGCACGTTGCATAGGTGTTGATATACGCTATGTACTCTATTTAATGGACAAATGGGGACATGCTGACAGATTACTCAAAGAAATAAATGCACAATAAAACTATATATCTAACAAATACATCATCTTTATACATAAAAAAGAAGCTAACTATATTATTAATTATGCAATTCTGCAAAACGTAAGCATTATATAGTAACAGCTATCTTTCATATAATAAAACAACCCTTATATGTAACAAAACATATAAGGGTTGTTTTATTATTAATTATCAATTCTCAAAACTTCTTTTTCTTAATTATAATTTTTACCTTTGTGAATATAAAAAACTATATGACTGTATGGATAAACGAATTTTATTGTGCTTAGCACATATGTCTGGTAATGAACAAAAATATATTCAAGAAGCATTTGAGCAAAACTGGGTTGTGCCTTTAGGACCTAATGTTAATAAATTTGAGGCTGAACTAAAATCTTTTTTTGCATCAAAACCAAATACAAAAACTTTTATAGAAGATGGTTATCCTAAAAGTATTTTAGCACATGAAAATAATCCAGATAATTTATGGCAAGACCAATTTGATTATTTACAAGAAAAAGAAATTGTTGCTTTAGCTTCAGGAACTTCTGCTATACATTTAGCTTTAATAGCACTTGGTGTAAAGGCTGGCGATGAGGTTATATGTCAGAGTTTTACATTTTGTGCATCATCTCATCCTGTTACTTACCAAGGAGCTACTCCTGTTTTTGTCGATTCAGAAAAAGATACATGGAATATGGATCCTTGCCTTTTAGAAGACGCTATAAAAGACCGTATAAAAAAAACAGGTAAGAAGCCTAAAGCTATTATCGTTGTATATCTATATGGTATGCCTGCAAAAATTAAAGAAATACTTGATATAGCTGAAAAATATGATATTCCCGTAATAGAAGATGCTGCAGAAGGATTAGGATCACGTTATGATAAGCAGTTATGTGGCACTTTTGGCAAATATGGAGTAATTAGTTTTAATGGTAACAAAATGATAACTACCTCTGGTGGTGGTGCCTTGATATGTCCTAATGATAAAGCAAAATCAGAAATAATGTATTATGCAACACAAGCAAGAGAGTCTTATCCGTATTATCAACATGTACACATTGGTTATAATTATCGCTTAAGTAATATTTGTGCAGGCATTGGTCGTGGACAGATGACTGTTTTAGATGAGCATATAGCGCATCATAAACACATTGCTCATTTATACAAAGAGGCTTTTAAAAATCTAAATGGTATCACCTTCCACGATAATATTAGTAAAAAATACGACTCTAACTTTTGGTTAAATACTATTCTTTTAGATGAACACCTCAAAGTAAAAGGAGAAGAAAATGCTTATAAAACAGTAGTAACAAGTGCTGTAGGCGGTGCTGCAGGTGTGGTTCATGTGGCTGAAGCTGCGCATACCGACTGTGAACCAAACACTAATGTTGAGGCTATGCGTATTGCTCTTGATAAAGCTAATATAGAAGCACGACCACTTTGGAAACCTATGCATAAACAACCTGTCTATGCTTCATGTCCTTCCTATGAAAATGGTATTAGCGTTGGATTGTTTCGCTGTGGCTTATGTCTACCGAGTGGGCCATTAGTAACAGATAAAGATGTTGATTATATTGTGCAATCTATAAAAGAATCTATTATTTAGATTTCTCAAAACAAAAAAAAAATCAAAAGGACTGACACTTCTTTATAAAGTATCAGTCCCTAATTTTAAAAATTTTTAAAAAGGTTTTCACCTTACAGAAATAAGTCTAATACTTAAAAGAAGAACCTCCTAAAAATTCTCTAAGCAACGATGTAGGAGGCAAATTACGATTAGAAAGAGGCGAAAAGTAACTTAAAAACTTACGCAAACGATAAGCCTCTGCATACTCTTCACAGCTTTCAGGTACCTGCTCTAATATCATTATAGCCTGCTGCTTAATAACAGCTAACTCAAAAAGCATTGCTGTATTAAACATTACATCGGCTTCTTCTTGGTAAGGAAATATCCATTTATTCTCACCAGCTCGTACGGAAGGCCAACGATGAATAGTATCTTTAGCTGAACAACCACGATACTTATAATCGCGTACTATTCGGCGAAGCAAACGATTATCAGTAGTTGGAATATAGTTATGATCATCTAAAAGAATAGTAGTAAGGGCAGAAGCATAAATCTTAAATTTCTTTTCAGAAGGTATATTCTCTGTAAGCTTTGGGTTAAGAGCATGAATACCTTCTACTATAAGAATATTATTATCATACATCTTTATACGTTTTCCGCTTTTTTCGCTAATACCTGTTTGAAAATTATACTTAGGTAACTCCACTTCTTCACCACTAAAAAGAGCATTAAACTGCTCATTAATAAGATTAATATTAAGAGAATAAAGACTTTCATAGTCTTCTTCTCCATTTTCATCTTTTGGTGTATCGATGCGATTAACAAAATAATCATCTAAAGATATTTGAATAGGTTTTATTCCACAAGCTAATAATTGTATAGAAAGACGTTTGCAAAAAGTAGTCTTCCCACTTGAAGAAGGTCCTGCTATAAGTACTACTTTGAGCTTATCATTAATAGAAATACTGTCAGCTATATGCGAAATCTTTTTCTCTTGCAATGCTTCACTAACATTAACAAGATCAGTAGCTAACCCTTTTGATACTGCATCATTAAAATCACCCACAGTACTAATACCTATAATATTCTGCCATCGATGATGTTCCTTAAAGACTTCAAACATTTTATCTTGTTTTACTATTTCACCTAATGTAGATGGATCTTTTACAGATGGTATACGTAATAACACACCATCATAATAAAGCTCTAATCCAAAGAGGGTAATTTCCTTCGTTTTAGTAAGCATAGAACCATAATAATAATCGATATAATCATCAAGAACATAAAACACAGAATAAAGAGAAGTACTACTTTTTAACAACTTTACCTTTGCCTCGTCACCCAACTTAGCAAACATATCTATAGCCTCTTCTGTAGTAGACTCAAAACGCTGAATAGGTAAATTAGCCTCTATTATCTGACTCATACGGTTACGTATCTTATAAACATCTTCCTCTTCTACCTTATGCCCTAAGCTAAGATTGCAGTAATAACCATTTGATATAGGAATATCTATAATCACTTCACTTCCTGGATATAAATCGTGAACAGCTTTACAAAGTACCATAAATAGAGAGCGTGTATAAGTACGTATACCAGATGGAGTATTAAGACCTAAATATTCTACATCTTTATTTTGGTAAACACAGAAATGAAGCCCTTCTACCTTATTGTTAACACGAGCACTTACAGGACCATAAGGAATATTCAAACCTGTCAAAGAATATATGTCTTCCAAAGTACTACCTCTTTTTGCTAAAATAATTTTATTGTTATTTTTACACCGTATTTTTATTTTCTGTTCCATAACTTATAATATTTAGTTTTGTATTGACCATGTAAAGTTAGGCTTTTTATTGATATTATCTATCAAATAACATAAAAGATATATATATATTTTGCTAAAAGTAATATGTTTTTGTAAATTTGCAGATACAAAAATGAATTATATACATATCATTGTTGTTACATGAACACAAATGACTACATAATTATTACCATAAAGCTGCTTGGTGCATTAGCACTACTAATATATGGTATGAAAGTAATGAGTGAAGCTTTACAAAAGCTTGCAGGTTCACAACTACGCCACATTCTTGGGGCAATGACTACCAATCGATTTACAGGTATGCTTACAGGTACATTTGTTACAGCGGCAGTACAATCATCTACAGCCACAACTGTAATGACGGTAAGTTTTGTTAATGCAGGGCTACTCACTCTATCACAGTCTATTTCTGTCATTATGGGAGCCAATATAGGCACAACACTTACGGCATGGATTATGTCTGTTGGGTTTAAAATAAATTTAGAAATAGCTGTTTTCGTAGCTTTTTTCATTGGTATTATCCTTATTTATAACAAAAAACGTCGATATATAGGAGATTTACTTTTCGGTTTAGCTTTTTTGTTTTTTGCAGTAGTTCTATTAAGTCAGGCAGGTAACGAATTAGATTTATCACACAATCCTGCAGCCGTACATTTCTTTTCTTCATTCGATCCTACAAATCACTTTAACATTGTAATGTTTCTCCTTATAGGTTCGCTAATCACTTGTATGATACATAGTTCTGCTGCTGTAATGGCTATTACTCTACTATTATGCTCTACAGGTGTACTACCTATTTACTTTGGTGTAGCTTTAGTGATGGGTGAAAATATTGGTACCACTATAACAGCTAATCTAGCTGCCCTTGCTGCTAATACACAAGCACGCAGAGCTGCCTTTGCTCACTTTATGTTCAATTTAATAGGGGTTATATGGATAATGTGCATTTTTTATCCTTTTGTAGATTTTGTATGCAACCTCGTTGGTTATGATACTCATGCAAAAAATCTTACCCAAGAACAAATAGCAAAACTATTACCTATAGCTTTGGCAATGTTTCATACCTGTTTTAATATTTGTAATACATCTATTCTTATTTGGTTTATACCACAGTTTGAAAAAATAGTATGTATGCTTGTTAAAAATAAAACAAATAAAGAAGATGATGAGTTTCGTTTACGTTTCATACAAGTTGGCATTATGAAGACTCCTGAACTATCAGTATTAGAAGCTTCAAAAGAAATACAATCATTTTCTGAACGCATTCATCGTATGTTTTGTATGGTACGTGAACTTATTAATACACGTGAAGAAGAACCTTTTACAAAATTATTTAATAGAATAGAAAAGTATGAAAGCATTTCAGATAACATGGAAGTGGAAATTGCAAAATACTTAGACCAAGTAAGTGATTCACATCTTAGTGATGATACTAAAGAAAAAGTACGCGATATGCTACGTGAAATAAGCGAAATAGAAAGTATTGGCGATTCTTGTTATAACTTAGCACGCACTATCAAGCGTAAGCGTGGCTATAAAAATGAACACTTTACAGAAGATCAATACAATAATATAGAGCAAATGTTTAAACTTACCGATGAAGCTCTTTCACAAATGGATAAAGTGCTTATTAAGCGTAATAATGACTATCTAAATCGTTCTTTTACTATAGAAAACGAAATAAACAAATTTCGCAATCAGTTACGTGATCAAAACATTAATGATATAAATACTCGCAAATATACTTACGTTATTGGAACTATGTATATGGACTTAATACAAGAATGTGAAAAGCTTGGCGACTATATTATAAATGTTGTAGAAGCTCGTATGCATGTCAAACAAGAATTATAAAACTTTATTTGACTGTAATATTTTAGCATAACAAATGGGAAAATATTAGACACTTACATTATTATAAATAAATATCTTTTGTCTAATATTATCCCATTCTTAATAAAGTAATAGATGTATTACCATACACATAGTTATAATAAGAATAATGTTACCCCTAATTAACTTATATAAAAAAATAGAGACTTAACCATGATTATGATAAAATAAAATATCAAATAAACAAGAAACCATATAAAACTTTTACTATTATCTACTTACTTGATCTTGATTTATCAAATTCAATAAACGCTCTACAGCCTCATCTTCAGGAATATTTCTCTCTACACACTCCTGTTTTCTATAAAGACTAACCTTATTTGGACCTGCCCCAACATAACCATAATCAGCATCTGCCATTTCGCCTGGACCATTCACAATACAACCCATTATACCTATCTTCAACCCTTTCATACCCTTAGTAGCCTCCTTAATCCTTGCTATTGTAGTACGCAGATCATACAAAGTTCTTCCACAACCTGGACAAGATATATATTCTGTTTTAACCATACGAAGTCTACCTGCTTGCAAAATACTAAAAGCTGTTTGCTCTACATCATCTTGAGGTATATCACCTTTATTCATCAACCAAACTCCATCTACCAATCCATCTATCATCAATGCGCCCATATCTGCGGCAGCTTCAATCTGAAATTTCTCTTTTGCAGATATCCCTTCACAACATTTCTCATTAATAAAATGCTCATACATCTGTGAAAATATTATAGGATTAGTTAAACCTTCATTCATAAGCTGATGAGCAAAAGCACGCTGATCACCTAACCTATTTTGATGAGTTGTCATACAAACTACAACTACTTCTGGATGATAACGCAAGCAAGCAAAAAACTCATCTGTAGGAGTACCATATTTTAATACCAAAAACTTAATTGGTGCTTGTATCAAACCAATAAATACTTGCCCCATCACAGGAAAAATTGGATATATATTACTATTAGGCATCTTACCTGAATTAACAAGATCTATATATACATTATAATCTATGATGTATTTCTGTTTATCATCTAACTCTTCTGGTAACTTCCCTTGTATATAAATATAGTCAGGAATAGGCATACCATTTATTCTTATTTGTTGCACTGCATTATCAGTACTACGCGTAGCTATTACAACAGGAACATTATCTCCTCCAACGTTGACTGCTGCAACTGTCTTTCGACGAGTAGGATTTAAATAATCAAAATATTTATTAACCTCCGCAGGTATCATTATATGTTTCTCGTGCCTACGAAGATACCATGATAGATGGTTTGCCACAGGAATTTCCTTTTCTGGTTCTTCGCTTAATGATACACGAATAGTATCACCTATACCATCTGCAAGCAAAGCACCTATGCCAACAGCACTCTTTATACGCCCATCTTCACCTTCTCCTGCTTCTGTAACTCCCAAATGAAGCGGATAATGCATATTTTCTTTATCCATTTCAGCTACCAATAAACGTACAGAAAGCACCATAACAACTGTATTTGATGACTTTATAGATATAACAACATCATTAAAATCATATTTACGAAAGATGCGTAAAAACTCCATACAGCTCTCCACTATACCAGCAGGTGTATCACCATAACGATTACGAATACGATCAGATAGGCTTCCATGATTAACCCCAATACGTACAGCAGTTTTATTCTCTTTACATATTTTGATAAAAGGTACTAAACGGTCTTCTATCTTCTGCAACTCTTGTGCATATTCTTCATCAGTATATTCTAACTTCTTAAAAGTACGTGCAGGGTCAACATAATTACCTGGATTTATACGTACTTTTGCCGTTGTTATAGCAGCAACATCAGCTACATTTGCATTAAAATGTACATCGGCACAAAGAGGAGTATCAAACCCTTCAGCTCGAAGTGTTTCATTAATGTTTTTAAGATTTTCAGCTTCGCGCTTTCCTTGTGTTGTAAGACGCACAAGTTCGCCACCAGCCTTTATAATACGTTTACATTGTTCTACACTTGCAATAGTATCATCTGTAGAAGTGGTTGTCATCGACTGTATTCGTACAGGGTTATCACCACCTATATTAAGATTACCTACATGAGTTACAGTTGATTTTCTTCGTTCGTAATTAAATAAATCTATCATTAACATTTAAATTTATAATCCTGAATCTCTGCCAGTTCTTTATTGGCTTTCTCTATTTTTTCACCTAACGAAAGTTTCCATAATTCTAACTTTCGAGCTATTTCTTCATTTCCCAAAGCAATCATTTCTGCTGCAAGTATTGCTGCGTTTTGAGCTCCATTTATCCCAACTGTAGCTACAGGAATACCTGGAGGCATCTGTATAATAGAAAGCATGGCATCTAATCCATCTAACATTCCTTTAATAGGTACCCCTATAACGGGTAAAGTAGTAGAAGCAGCTATAACACCTGGCAAAGCTGCTGCCATACCTGCTGCTGCTATAATAACCTTTATACCACGCTCCTTAGCTCTTTTAGCAAAATTCTCAACAGCTGCAGGTGTACGATGAGCTGAAAGAGCATTTACCTCAAAAGGTATTTCTTGCTGTTCTAACCACTTACAAGCTTTTTCCATTACAGGTAAATCGCTTGTTGATCCCATGATAATACTAATAATTGGTTTCATTTTATGTTTCTATTAATTGGTATTTATATTGTAACCTATTTTAAAAAAAGATTATTACAAAATAAGAACTTACAAGACCAATAAAATAACCTATTGATACTTGTTCTATAGTATGCTGTCTAAGTATTATACGACTTGATCCTACTAATCCTGAAAGTATAATAACAAGGCATAACCACCATACTGGATTAAAATTGAATAAAAAAGAAAATCCTATTAAAGCCCCTGTTACTCCTCCTATAGCTGCTGTATGTGTAGATATTTTCCACCATACATTAATAATAGCACATAATATTTGTATTACTAATGCTGCTTCAGGAATAGACACGATAAGATGAGGAAGGTGAAGCCAATCCATTATATACAAACAAACAAAATAACTCATAATGGATATAACATAAGGAATCATACGCCTTTCACGATGCCCCAACTGAAATAAAGTCCAGCCATGATACTGTCTATAAAAATGTATAAGAATAGATGGTATAAGAACTGTAAATGCATACGTTAACAAAACAAGCGATAGTTTAGCTTGCCATGGAAACATATTTAGATAGCTAAAAATAAATATAGCAAGAACTCCTACCACTGAAAGATAAAATGGTGTCAAGATCATACTTATTATTCTTGCTGTTAAAATAATAGTTTTGTTATTCATCATTCTCTACGTAAACGTGCTACAGGAAGTCCTAATTGCTCACGATATTTTGCCACTGTTCGGCGAGCTATAGGATAACCTTTATCTTTTAATACTTTAGCAAGATTATCATCACTAAGAGGTTTTGTCTTATTTTCCTTTTCTATTATTTCTTTAAGAAATAGCTTTATCTTACGTGTAGACATTTCTTCTCCTCTTTCAGTAGTATAACTATCCGTGAAAAAAAATCTTAAAGGAAAAGTTCCCCACCTTGTTTGAGCATACTTTATATTACTAACACGAGATATCGTACTTATATCTAATCCTGTACGGTCTGCTACGTCTTTTAGTATCATAGGTTTTAACTCTGCTTCATCTCCATCTTGAAAAAACTTTTGCTGTA
Organism: Prevotella amnii CRIS 21A-A; assembly: GCF_000177355.1. Classification (NCBI taxonomy): domain Bacteria; kingdom Pseudomonadati; phylum Bacteroidota; class Bacteroidia; order Bacteroidales; family Prevotellaceae; genus Prevotella; species Prevotella amnii. The sequence continues at coordinate 88,915 of NZ_ADFQ01000016.1, read as the reverse complement.
TATCTATAATAGCCCTCATGGTTACCATTAAAGTATGACGGCGCTGTTTTATAGCTTCTATATATCCTTGTGCTTTCTCTACTTTCTCTCGTGCATAGAGTAATGCCTCTTTCTGTTGGCGAGTCATACTTGCCTTATTCTCTTTATAAGCTGCTACCATGTCATTAAAAGCAGGAGATACATACAATTCGGGTATATTTCCATGATTAAGCGAAAAAGTAACCTTTCCATCATCTTCTGTATCTATAATAAAGTCTGGAGTGATCTGCTGCACGTTTCTACCCATTGTTTCTCCCATAGAAGCACCTGGTTTTGGGTTAAGTTTTCTAATTTCTTTCTGAATTGTATCTATCTGCAAATCGTTAAGTGTTAATGCTGTTTTTATCTTGTTCCAATGTTTTTTTGTAAAGGCTGTAAAGTAATTGGATATAATTTTTCTAATGTTTTGATAAAGCTTACTATCCTTTTTCCACTCACCATTCTCTACCTTTCTGTCTATCTGTAATAACAAACATTCTTGTAATGAACGTGCACCAATACCTGCAGGATCAAAATCTTGTATTATTTTAAGACATTCTTCTATCTTTGGCACTGTAATATCTATACCTTGATAGATAGCTAATTCATCGCTAATAGTATCAAGACTCTTACGCAATAATCCGTCATCATCTAAACTACCTATAAGATATTCCACTACCTCACGTTGTTCATCGCCTAACTCTCGCTCACCTAATTGCTCTTTCAGCTTATCAATAAACGAAATAGTATCGCCATAAACTATCTCTTCATAATCGGCATTATCACGTTGTACACTTCCATCATATATAGGAAGGTCATCATCTGATTGCATTCGCTCAAGAGCTGTATCAAGAGCTTCTTGTCGTTCTTCTCGCTCATTTTGAATATCAAAATCGTCAACAGAATTATCCAAACGCTCAGTAGTATCATTAAAATCTATTTCAGAATTGCCCGATTCTAAAGCAGGATTATCATCTAACTCAGCATTCACACTTTGCTCAAGCTCTGTAAGTGGCATCTCCAACAACTTCACTTGTAGCATCTGTTGTTGTGATAATCGTTGCACTTGTAACTGTTTCTGTACCTGTATCTGTACTTGTTCTTGAGCCATACTTTACCTTAATGAGTTATTTATAGGCAAAGTTACGCCTTTTATTAATAATTGCCAAATAATAAATAAAAGAAGACAGAGCTATTACTCTGTCTTCAAAATATATAGATCCACAGTTTTATAAACTATATTACAATTACATTCCTACTTTATTTCCGATACCCATGCCAGGTGCTTCTGATCTGTTAATTTCTTTATTATAATCATTATTTATTTTACTTTTGTGATCTATAAATTGTCGTTTAGTATTACCAAAATTCCATTTTATTGTTAATCCTACATTTTGTATAGATATATTTGTAATCATTTTTTGTGAGAAACTATTATTATAGGTATTTACTTTATAGTGTAAACGGCCTGTAAGAGGTGTAAAATAGCTAAGCGTAATGTTCAATCTGTCTTTAAATAAATTCTTTGTTAAGCTCATAGCTATCATACTAAATGCCCCATTATCACCTTCCAATGAATAACTTTTAAAATTAGCACCTCCAAACAAGCTACTCTCTATCTTCCAAGGCAAGGTCTGTTGTACACCCATAAATAGCTTACCACCCCAACCATAATTATGCTCGGATAATACATTCGACCTAAAGTCATAATAAGATACCTCTGGAATCATAAAAACACGTGTCTTTGTAGACAATGAATAATTAATAAACGAATTCATACTCAATCCTTTCTTACATACTATGTTACCATAAGTAGAATGAAGTATATTATCTTTTATATAATTATATTGTTGTATCTCATTATTAGAAATTACACCTGATAGAGTCATATTAAGCATAAATTTTGGTGTAAACGAATTGAAAACAATACCTATAGAATGTGTTTTCTCTACATCTAAGTTAGGATTACCATACGATAAAGTACGTGGGTTTGTTCTATCAATATATGGGTTTAAAGAAGATATCATAGGTCTTGCTATGCGCATATTATAATTTAAACCTATATTTGTAGCTGCCTTTATATTATAAGTAATACTCATAGATGGAACTATATTACTATAACTCTTTTTAAAGTCCTCACCATGTCCTTTTAAAAATTTTACATTCTCCCATGTATGCTCATAACGTACACCTACTTTAGAACCAAATTTACCAAAAGAACCAGAATACTCTGCATAGCCAGCCATAATATCCTGCTTGTTTTTATAATTTGTACTATTATCCTCATTATAAGTATCTTTTCCTGAAATAATGTCATAGTACTTTGAATCAGAATCATTTGTTCTATTAATATATTTCAGCCCTGTGCTTAATGTTTGTGTTTTTCCTATAGGCATAGTATAATCTAACTGCATTGTATGCTCTGCATCATAAGGTGCACTAAGAGAATATAGGTCTTTTAAAGTAAAAGGTATTGGTGTAGAGGGAGATTTATATAAACGTCGCATTTCGTTTTTAGAAGGTGTATAATTGAAAAGATAACTCAAAGTAATACTCTTTGTACGCTCTTTATTAAAGAAACGCTGATAATCTATACTCGTATTTATTGTGTTTAATGTTGATTTTGCATCAATATCAGCTGAATATTCAAACCCTTTTCCATAACTGCCTCCACTTAACATTGTACGTTCCGGACCATAACGTTCGTCATTAAGTCTAAAAATACTTAATGTTAAACCAATGTTACTTAATGAGTCAATATCATAACCAAGATTAACATTTCCTATAGAATACCCACGCATCATCTTTCCACTCTGATCATAAAACATCTTACTGCCATCAGTCTTATTTATACGATTTGTTGTTATATTACCATCTGCTGGAAAACTCTGTAAATATGATATATTAGTATTATAAGTAAATTTGCCTTGCTGTCCACTTAAAAAAGCTGCTCCCATAAACATCAAACTATTTACTTGACCTAAAATATTACCATTATATCCATTCGTTTTTTGCTTTTTTCCATCAATATCACTCATAATAAGATTAAGTACACCTACTGTTCCCTCTGCATCATATTTAGCTCCAGGATTAGTAATAACCTCTATTTTCTTAACAGCTGATGCAGGCATTGACTTAAATATCTGTGATGGATTACTTGAAAACATTATGTTAGGTTTACCATCTACATATACCTTAAACGAGCCAGAACCATTTACCATTATATTATCTTGACCATCTACTACTACCATAGGTACTTTACGAAGCATATCAAGCACTGTGTTACTCTTAGAATCGTTATCTGCTTGCACGTCGTAAGTCATCTTATCTGTCTCCATCTTAATAAGCGGTTTTTGTGCTACTACATCTACTCCTTTTAGCTGTTTTGTATCATCATGTACTAAAAGAGTCCCTATATTTATCTCGCCTCCTTCCTTTTTTAATATAACTTTTCTCCTTATTTCTTTTCTACCTGTAGATGAAAAACAGATAATATAACCACCTATACCCTTTATAGACTGCCTAAACTTACCATTAACGTCTGTTACACTCATAGCTACTGGTTTGTCCATTTTACCTTCTTTAAACACCCTAATACTGGCATTAGGCTCACCCTGACGACTAACAGAATCTACCATTTCGCCATAAACTATAGTAGTTTGTGCCTTAATAGATATTGTTAATATTATTAACACCACTAAAAATAAAGTTCTCTTCATACCATTAATGTTTTTTTTATTTACTTTTCTCTGTTATATACTATTACTTTTTTTATATTAAACTTTATATATTAGACTAATATAAAACAATAAAAACTACATTAATAACAATGTTTTTTTTATATTTATCCTATTATATACTAAAAAAATATCTCTTTTTTATCTTCCTCTTATTATAATATCTCTTGATATCCAAAGAAAGAAAAAATAAAATATTAATGCTGAAATAAAACCTGCGAAAACATCAATAAGATAATGAGCCTGAATATACACTGTAGCACAACATAGAAAAAAATAAAATGGAGCCATAAATATCAACAAACGTTTGCTACGTACGTGCCAAAGCAAAAGCATGCAAATGGTAGATATTCCTACATGCGAACTTGGAAAAGCTGCTGTAGGACGCTCACCTGCAGCTTTGGCATCTTCTACTAAATTGTAAAAAAATCCATTAACATAACCCGGACTTGGCAAGCACGACTGGTTATGATTAAAGTAATCGTGTACATTAGGAAACACACCTGCCATAATATTTTTAACACCTACAGCTTTATAATAAAACGTAGGACCTACTACCGGCACAAAGATAAATATAACATAATAGGTAAAAAAAGAAGCAAGAATAATAAAAACACAACGCTCAAACTCTTTATAATGCCACCCAAAATAATATAATGCTGTTAATGCTATCATAGGATAATAAGCTGCATAACCCATATCAAAAAGCTCACTAAACACAGCACCCGACAACCATTTAGAAAACAAAAGGGCAGGCTGACAACCAAATATAGACTGTTCTATACTTGCAAAAACATGGTCCATATTAGGAAAACATCTATTAAGCTCATAAGTATCAGGATACCACCATACCAACAATTCTAATTGTATTACAGGACGAATAAATCGTATTAACTTACAAGGATATACACAATACACTATCCATAGGGCTAATGTAATAACTATTATACGCAAACGCCCGAAGATCATTTCATTAGGATTAGCTACTGTAGTATACATAAATAAAACCATCATAAGGGTCAATATAAGGTAAGCCATAACAACCCATTCTAAAGCCATTATACCCTTAAGAGGTTTCTTTTCTATTCTAAATAAAGATCTTATGAATTTGTGCATAGAAAAAAAGTACTTTTTTATTATTTATAACCACTTATTAGCCTTATACCATGCTATAGTTTCTTTAACACCTTGTATAAGATCATAATTAGGATGATAACCAAGATCGTTAATGGCAGGCTGTATATCACATTGCCAATTACGCTGTTTTAATATATGATATTTATCACTATTAAGAGCACTCATCTTACCTGTTATCCTACCTATTATATCTCCAAAAAAAGTAATAACGCGTAAAACAAAAATAGGTGCTGTAATACGTATCCACCAAGGATTACCAAGCTCCTTACGAATTATATTACTAAAGGTAACACTTTGGTATACTCTGCCATCGCTAAGGAAATATTTCTTACCATTTTTACCTTTCTTTATGGCAAGAAAAACAGCTTGTACAACATCTTTTACATACACAAAGGTGATATCTTGCTGCTGGTATCCCACTGCAAAATCGATATGTCGCTTAATACTTTTAGCCATTATAAAATAATCTTTCTCTCGTGGACCATACACGCCTGTAGGACGAAGAATAACATAAGGTATTGTTCCTGCATACTCTTTTAATAGCTCCTCTGCAGCTAACTTACTCTTACCATAATAAGTATTAGGCTCTGGTATATCAGTATCGGTTATCTCTGCATAAGGCTGTTGCTGCTTTATAGCTCCAAAAATACTTAAACTGGATATAAAAACAAATTTTTCTATTGGCATTTTAACAGAACGAATAGCCTTTATAAAATGAGCTGTTCCTTCTGCATTTATACGATAAAAATCGTTTTTATCCTGACATTTAGTGGCTCCTGCTGCATGTACTATATAATGAAACTCATGCCCACGAAGCTGTTCACAAAGCTTATCTTCCGAAGAAAAGTCAAGCTCTAAGAAATGAATACGTTTATCTTGCAAATATTTTCGTGAAGAACTGCTACGAACGGCAGCCCAAGTTTCTAATCCTTGAGATAAAGCTTCTTCTACGATAAATGATCCAATAAAGCCTGAAGCTCCTGTTATAAGTATCTTTTTCATCTTTTTTTTATATGAAACACTTGCAAAGATACAAACTTTTTCGTTACTTTGTGATTAATTATCAAAGACATATTTTAATATGGTAAAAGAAAAGAAAACTGGAAAAAGATTAACCAAAAAACAATTGTTCTATATATTAACCGATTTTTTCCAAGCTAATCCAAATAATATATTTAGTTTTAAAGAGATATTCAAAGCTCTCAAACTTACTACACATCCTGCAAAAATGCTTGCTATAGATGTAATGGAAGAAATGGCTTGGGACGACTTCTTAGCTAAAGCTGGAGAAAATGCTTATCGTCTAAACACAAAAGGACAAGTACAAGAAGGTACTTTTATACGTAAAGCAAATGGTAAAAATACTTTCTTACCTGATGACGGAGGTACACCTATATTTGTTTCTGAACGCAATTCTATGGCTGCTTTAATGGGAGATAGAGTAAAAGTAGAATTCTTAGCAAGAAGACAAAACCATATTAAGGAGGCAATGGTGATCGAAATATTGCAACGGAAGAAAGACACATTCGTAGGAAAGTTGCGCGTAGAAAAAGACATTGCCTTCCTTATAACACAAGACAACCTTTTTGTACACGATATTCTTATACCTAAAAAACGGCTCAAAGGCGGACAAACAGGAGATATTGCTGTAGTAAAAATAATAGCATGGCCAGATGCTGAACACAAAAATATATTAGGCGAAGTAATAGATGTTTTAGGTCAGGCAGGTAATAACGATGTTGAGATGCACTCTATTTTAGCAGAATATGGATTACCTTATAAATACCCAAAACGCGTAGAAGATGCTGCTAACAAAATAACAGGAAAGATAACAGAACAAGATTATGCCCAAAGAGAAGACTTTAGAGATGTATGGACATGTACTATAGACCCTCGAGATGCAAAAGACTTTGATGATGCTCTATCCATACAACAAATAGATAAAGATACATGGCAAGTGGGTGTTCATATAGCTGATGTATCACACTACGTAAAAGAAAATGACATCATTGACCGTGAAGCACAACAACGAGCTACGTCTATTTACCTTGTAGACCGCACTATACCTATGCTTCCTGAACATTTATGTAACTTTATCTGCTCATTACGCCCTAATGAAGAAAAACTTGCTTTCAGCGTAATTTTTAATCTTGATAATGAGGCAAATATAAAAAAATATCGCATTGTACATACTGTTATTAAGTCGAACAGACGTTATGCGTATGAAGAGGTGCAACAACTTTTAGAAGATAATGGTGTTATTGATGGAAAAGGTATGCCAGCACCTAAGCCTGATAAAAATGGATATAAAGGAGAAAATGCAAAACAGCTCATTCAGTTAGACTGCCTTGCTAAATTATTACGCAAAAAAAGATTTAAAAATGGTAGTGTAAACTTTGATAGAGAAGAGATGCGCTTTGAGATAGATGAACATGGAAAACCACTAAGTTGCTACTTTAAACGCTCTAAAGATGCTAACAAGCTTATAGAGGAATTTATGCTTTTAGCTAATAAAACTGTAGCTGAAAGTATAGGAAAAGTAGCTAAAGGTAAAACTCCTAAAACTCTTCCTTATCGTATTCATGATAATCCTGACCCTATAAAGTTTGAAAACTTACGTGAGTTTTCTGCCAAATTCGGATATAAACTCAAATCTACAGGGACAAAAGGTGCTACAGCACGAGCCTTAAATAAGCTTATGGCTGACGTAGAAGGCACTAAAGAAGAAAAGGTTATACAAACCATAGCACTTAGATCTATGATGAAAGCTAAATATAGCATTCATAATATAGGACATTTTGGCTTAGCTTTCGACTATTATACACACTTTACTTCACCTATACGCCGATATCCTGACACAATGGTTCACCGATTAATTACACGTTATCAACAAGGTGGAAGATCAGGAAATAAAGAACATTATGAAGAACTTTGTAAACATAGTTCAGATATGGAACTGACTGCTCAACAAGCAGAACGAGACTCTATAAAATATAAAATGGTAGAATTTATGAGTACTCACATAGGAGAATCTTATGATGCTCATATTACTGGCATACAAAGCTATGGGTTATATGCAGAAATAGATGAAAACCATTGTGAAGGAATGATACCTATTCGTGACCTTGGAGATGATTATTACGACTTTGATGAGAAAAACTATTGTCTTATAGGACGACGTAGACATCATATTTATCAGTTAGGTGATCCTATAAAAATATTAGTAGCTAAAGCTAATATAGAAAAGAAACAGCTCGACTTTACATTAGCAGACAGCGAAAAAAAGGTTAGTAATAACAATAATACACATAAATCGGCATATAATAAAAACTATAAAAAATATTCTAAAAAACGCCGTAAAAAATAATACATATAATGAGTATTACAAACCGTAAAAATAATATATAAGAAAAGATATACAACAAAAAACAGAAAAAGATGATTAAATATAAAAAAATATCTGTTAAAAAGATATTAGTATTATGCTTATTAACTATTTTTCTTGTAGGTTGTAACAAGAATACACAAACACACTATAATAGGAATATTAAGATAGATATAAAGCTACCAACAACGCCTATTAAAAATCAAGGAAATAGCCCTCTTTGCTGGATATATGGCATGCTTGCAACTATAGAGACAGAACACTTAGTAAAAGGCGACTCTGTAAACCTTAGTGAAGACTACCTTGCGCGCATGTATCTACGTGAACAAGCTATGCAAAGACTATATAATAAACGCAACTATCGTAACAAAAATATCGACCTAAGAGGTACGATGCCTATGGTCATAGACCTTTTACAAATATATGGACTACAGCACATAGATGCTTATCATAAAACTAATAATACCAGCTATAATGTAATGGCTAAAAGGCTATCACTACTTACAAAAAGCTCATATAATGTTACACCAAAAGATATAGACAACTATCTTGATAAAAGCATAGCTTTTATGCCCAAAAAAGTGTTTTTATACGGAGCTATTTATACACCACAAGAGTTTGCTAACAGCGTATGCACTAATGACGAATATACTGCTGTTACGAGCTTTTTACATCACCCCTTTATGCAGCGATTTCCACTTGAAATAACTGATAACAAGTTTCATAATACATTTCTTAATGTACCTTTAAACAAAATTATTACACTTATAGAACACTCCATACAACAACATCACCCTATATGCTGGGAAGGAGATGTATCTGAAAAAGGATTTAACTGGCAACAAGGTATTGCAGATGTTAATAAAAATATGTTACCTATAACTGCTGAAAAGCGACAAAAAGCATTTGAAAACTACCAAACCACCGACGACCATATAATGGAAATAGTAGGATTAGCACACGATGAAAAGGGAAAAAAATATGTTCTTTGCAAAAATAGTTGGGGAAAATCTAATTTTCTTAATGGGTTCATATTTTTAAGTTACGATTACATAAAACTAAAGACTATAGCTATTATGGTAAAAAATAATATCAAATAACTATTAATAATATATACTATAAGATGAAAAGTAATGCTGTTTTTACTTTTAAAAAATTAGGTTTTATACTAAAATAAAACACCTTCTATAAAATAAAAAACAAAAAAACGAATTGAAAAATAATTTATTTTTAGTGTATTTTTAATCTATTTTTATATCAAAAATAGGTTATTTTTTAGAACGAATCATAATCATTTGATATTTAATCTTTTATGTTTTACATTTAAATATATCATTTTTATTAAAGAAAATATATATATCAGCAAGTAAAACAAAACATCTATAAAAACATAATTTATTAAAACATAAATAACAGCATACTTGTAACTTTTTTCTACATTGATAGTTATGTTAATTATCAAACTGTTAAAATATTGAGAAAAACGGCAATAATTGGCTTTTTTAGCGTAATTTTGTAATTTAAATATAAAGTAAAATGAATCTTACCAGTATAGTAAACAAACTGTATTTTAAATCGCGTCGAAAAGAGTTAGATCAGTATACTCTTCACACAGAAGAGCTTCAGCAAGAGGTAATGCTATATCTTTTAAATAGAGCAAATAACACTGAGTATGGTAGAAACCATCTTTTTTCAACAATAAATAAATACGAAGAATTTACACAAAACATACCTATAAACACATACGAAGAACTAAAAAAAGACATAGACCGTATGAGGCATGGAGAAGAAAATATCCTATGGCCTGGAAAAGTAAAATGGTATGCTAAATCATCTGGTACGACAAACGATAAAAGTAAGTTTATACCTATAACCCCAGAAGGTATACAAAACATACATTATAAAGGTAGTACGGACGTGGTAGCATGCTATTTAGATAACAATCCTAAAAGTCGTATGTTTGAAGGAAAGGGCTTAATCCTTGGAGGAAGCCATTCACCTAATTATAATCTACCCAATTCTTTAGTAGGCGATCTAAGTGCTATCCTCATAGAAAATATCAATCCGCTTGCTAACTTAGTACGAGTACCTAAAAAACAAACAGCTCTTTTAAGCGATTTTGAAGTAAAACGTGATCTTATAGCACAGGAAACTTTAAATAAAAACATAACTAATATCTCTGGTGTTCCATCATGGATGCTATCTGTTTTAGTGCGTGTTATGGAATTATCAGGTAAACAACATTTAGAAGATGTATGGCCTAATTTAGAAGTATTCTTTCATGGTGGTATATCTTTTACACCTTATCGCAAACAATATGAACAACTCATTACTAAAAGCGATATGCACTATATGGAAACTTATAATGCTTCAGAAGGCTTCTTTGGAGTGCAAAACGATCCCAATGATAAAAGTATGATGCTCATGGTAGATTATGGTGTTTTTTACGAATTTCTACCCATGGACGAGTTTGGAAAGGAACATCCTAATATAGTTCCACTATCTGGCATTGAGCTTGATCGCAACTATGCTATCATTATAAGCACTTCATGTGGATTATGGAGATATATGATAGGAGATACAATAAAGTTTACTTCTAAAAATCCATATAAATTTATAATCACTGGTAGGACAAAATATTTTATTAATGCCTTTGGTGAAGAACTTATAATGGATAACGCAGAAAAAGGTTTAGCAGAGGCATGTAAAGTTACAGATGCACTAATATCAGATTATACCGCGGCACCCATTTATATGGATACAAATGCTAAATGTCGGCATCAATGGCTTATTGAGTTTACAAAAGAGCCAAAAAGTATATCAGAATTTGCTGTTATACTCGACAAAAAATTACAAGAAATTAATTCTGATTATGAAGCTAAACGCTTTCACGATATTACATTACAACCACTTGAAATAATAGTAGCTCGGAAAGGATTATTTAATGATTGGCTAAAAAATAAGGGTAAACTTGGGGGACAACACAAAATTCCACGTCTATCTAACAATCGTACTAACCTCGAAGAAATGTTGGCTTTAAACAAATAAGCCTATATTACATTTTTTTTTTAAAACTATATGAAAGAATATCATACTGATAAGCAAAAATATATAGGTAGTCATAAATATTTACAATTAGCTTTACTAATACTTTTAGGCTTCACTACCTTAATTTTTATAATTACTTCATGTGCCAGAATAGGTGAACCTGATGGTGGCTGGTATGATGAAACACCACCAAAGGTAATAGGAGCATCACCAGAAGACAAAGCCATTAATGTAAATAACAAAAGAGTAATAATAAAATTTAATGAGTTTATCAAATTAGAAAACGCATCGGAAAAAATTATAGTTTCACCTCCACAATTAGAAATACCAGAGATAAAAGGACAAGGTAAAAGTATTAGTGTTAAGCTTCTTGATGAATTAAAACCTAACACTACTTATACTATCGACTTTTCAGATGCTATATCAGATAATAACGAAGGTAACCCATTAGGTAACTATACTTACTCTTTTTCTACAGGTAACCATATAGACACTATGGAGGTATCTGGATATGTATTAGAGGCTAAAAACTTAGAACCTATAAAAGGTATTCTCGTAGGACTATATAGCAATCAGAGTGATACTGCTTTTGAAAAAACACCTATGCTTCGCGTATCACGCACAGACAGCAGAGGACATTTTTCTATTAAAGGAGTAGCCAATGGCGATTATCGTATATATGCTTTAAAAGATGCTGATAATAACTATTTCTTTAATCAAAAGAGCGAACAAATAGCTTTTACACCAGAGGTTATCACACCATCTTCTAAACCTGATATAAGACAAGATACATTATGGTCGGATACACTTCACATAAAATCTATTGAACGTGTACCATACACTCACTTTCTACCAGACGACGTAGTATTAAGAGCATTTACTGAAGTACAAACAAACAGGTTTTTATTAAAAGCAGAAAGAAAAAATGCCAATCATTTCACACTATATTATAGCTATGGAGATAACGAATTACCAAAAATAACAGGACTTAATTTTAATGCAAATAATGCTTTTTTGGAAGAACCAAGTCTTAACCAAGATACTATTACTTATTGGATAAAAGATTCTACGTTGATAAATCAAGATACACTTCGTATGAAAATAGATTATAATATGAGTGATAGCTTAGGAAAATTAATACCTAAAACTGATACTTTGGAAATACTTTCACGAGATCCTTACACTAAAAGATTAAAAATAAAACAAGAAAAAATAGCTAAATGGAAGAAGCTACAAAGCAAAAATAAAGAACGTGGTAAAAATTATCAAACAACAATGCCTACAGATCCTCTCACTATACGTATAAACGTAGATGCTGCAATGGATCCTGATAAAAACCCTTCTTTTGAAGTAGAAACACCATTAGCAAAAATAGATACTACCAAAATACATCTTTATGAAAAAATAGATTCCTTATGGTATAGAGCTAAATATCAATTGGGAACTGTAGCAGGAAATCCACGAAAGTTAATGATGGTTGGACAATGGGATCCCGGACATGAATACAGTATAGAACTCGATTCTGCTGCATTTACAGATATTTATGGTTTAGCTTCTAATAAAATAAAACAAGGTACACGCATAAAATCACTTGACGAATATAGTACCCTTACCCTAAATATTAAGGGAATGGAAGGAAAACACTGTTTAGTACAGCTAATTAATGATAGCGATAAACCCGTAAAAGAGGTACAAATGCAAAATAATAAAGCTGTTTTTTATTATATAAATCCTGCCAAATATTATATTCGACTTATAGACGACTGTAACGATAATGGTAAATGGGATACAGGAAACTATGCTTTACAACAACAACCTGAAGGCGTTTATTATTATGGAAAACAAATAGAATGTAAAGCTAAATGGGATATTACCGAAACATGGAATCCGCTATCAACACCTCTTTATAAACAAAAACCAGGTGCTATAACAAAACAAAAAGCTGAAACTGTAAGAAAAGCACGCAGCAGAAATGCAGAACGAGCAAAAAAATTAGGTATAGAATATAATCCAAAAAATGGCTTAGATAATACGCAGAAAATAAAGACTAAACTTTTTTTCTTTAAACATAAAAATAAAAAACAAAAGAAATAAAATAATGGAAACAAATCACTTACTCATCATTCGTTTCTCTGCAATGGGTGATGTAGCAATGACTGTACCCATAATAGCATCATTAGCAAGACAATATCCTAACTTACTAATAACAGTTTTATCACGCCCATTTGCTAAAGATTTCTTTGAAGGACTCAATGATAATATACATTTTATTGGTGCCGACTTAAAGAAAGATTATTTAGGTATTAGTGGCTTAAACAAACTATATAAAAAATTAAAAAGAGAAAACATTACACAAGTAGCTGATTTTCATAATGTTTTACGCACTAAATATCTACGTTTACGTTTTAAAATAAGTGGTATTCAAACAGCATATATTAACAAACACAAAAAAGGTAAACACAAACTTTGTAAAAGAAAACACAAACTACTTATACAACAACCTACATCTTTTGATAACTACATAGACGTACTTAAAACATTAGGATATAATATTAAAGCTAAACATAAAAGCATATTTATTCCTTACGGTAATATACAACCATGTAATATATATTATAAAGTAGGTGAGAAACAAAATACTGATCACTGGATAGGTATTGCACCTTTTGCTGCTCATAGTGGTAAGATGTATCCAAAAAACAAAATGAAAGAAGTTATCCAACAAATATCCACACTTCATCCTACATGGAAACTATTTCTTTTTGGTGGCGGAAAAAACGAATTAGACACATTTTATGAATGGGAAAAACTCTTTACGCAGTGTGTTTGTGTAGCATCTAAACTTAAAGGATTAAAAGAAGAATTATCTCTTATATCAAATTTAGATGTTATGATATCTATGGATAGTGCTAATATGCATCTTGCTTCATTAGTAGGAACACGAGTTATTAGTATTTGGGGAGCTACTCACCCATATTGCGGATTTATGGGTTGGAATCAAAAAGAAAAAGATGCTATACAAAATAACAAACTTTATTGTCGACCGTGTTCTGTCTTTGGCAACAAACCTTGTTATAGAAAAGACTTTGCATGTATGAATACTATAAAACCAGAAGATATAGTAAAGAAAATAGAAGAGGGATAGTAACATATTCCTCTTTTTATTATTTTACTAAAATAAAACTAAGCTATTATATATAATAGAACTTAATCTAATAACTCTTTTTATTATATCTTATGCTAAGATACTTTTAATATCTTATCAACAAAAACTGTGGAAAACTATGTTTATAAATAGTGTAATAACCTTATAATAACTATAGGGATATTCACTATAGCAAGATAATAACAAAGAATTAGTGGATATACGCATAGTTATTAATAATGTTTTATACAAGTTTTACACAGATATTTTATTAAAAAAGATATAAACTTATTATCTTTGCAACGATCAATAAAATTGTGGAAAACTTAATATAAAACTGATTATCAATAAAAAAGCAATTTAATAAACTGTTGATAATAATAAATATAATGTTGATAAGCAATTAAACAAGAAAAAGATAAAAAAGTTATGCAAGTTTCCACATTACATCATACTACATATTTTTTATTTTTAAAAATAAGAAATATAACATATATAATATATAAAATAGGGTAAAGTATATGAAACAATTAAATATTTATATTTTGTCTTTTCTTCTATTCTTTACAATGGGAGTATCTGCACAATGTACTTTTAGAAATACAGCCTTTAATAGTGGGGAACATTTATCTTATAATCTTTATTATAATTGGAAGTTTATTTTGGTTAAGGCAGGTACTGCATCTTGGTATACAGTATCTTCTAATTATAATGGTGTTCCTGCTTATCGTGCTTCATTGACAACACGTGGAAATAATAGGGTAGATAATTATTTTGTATTACGAGATACTTTGTTATGTTATAACACTAAGAATATGGTTCCACTTTATTATCGTAAAGGTGCAAGAGAGGGTAAACGTTATACGGTAGAAGAGGTCTTTTATTCTTATCATAATGGTGTTTGTAAGGTACGTCAACATCGTATAGGTACTGAGGGAAAGAATTATTGGAAGGATTATACTTCTAATGAATGCTTATATGATATGATGAGTATATTTTTAAGAGCGCGTAGTTTTAATCCTGAGAGCTGGAAAAAAGGTTATGTGGTATATTTCCCTATAGTAGATGGAGATAGCCATAATAAGGCTAAAATAGAGTATAAGGGTAAAAAAATAATAAAGGCTGATAACAATATTAAGTATAATTGTTTAGAACTTATTTATTATGGATATGATGAAAAAAGATGGAAAAAGATAGCAACATTCTTTGTTACTGATGATCAGAATCATATTCCTATACGCTTAGATATGTTTTTAAAGTTTGGATCTGCTAAAGCTTTTCTTACTTCTATGCGTGGTATTCGTAATAAGATTACTTCTCAAGTGAATTAATAACAAACTTTTAATGTTAGTTTGGTATTATAAGAAAAAAATCCGATTAAAAAATGTAATCTTAAATGATTTATTTTAATCGGATTTTTATCATTTTTATTGATGTGTATATAGAAATACTTTTATAGATGTAGAGTATTTTTATATATCTAACTTTTTTATTGTTATATATGCTGCTTTATGACTTATTGTTGATAGATTCGTTTTGTTATTCTATAACATTTTCTTTTGTTTTATTTTCTGTATCTATAGTGTAAAGTATGCTTTTTACAAAATCAGGTTCTCTTCTTATTCTTTTATAAGTAAGCTTAGCAGCATTTTGCTGACTTTCCTTTTTTGTAAACCCTTTACCTTCTTCGCAGCGTACATTACCAATAACAACTTGAGCAAGAAAAATAGGATTACCATTCTCATCAATAGATGTTTTTACTTCATCAAAGGTAACAGAAACTTTATTTTTCTGTGTCCATTCTATGAGTTTCGACTTATAGTTCATTTCTTGATAAGCCATTTTTTCTATGCTAAGTAAACATCCACAAACATGGTCACGCATGAAAATCATGCAGGCATTATATCCGTGATCTATATAAAGAGCTCCTACTAAAGCTTCGAAGGCATTACCTGCTATATTACAGTTATGTGTTATAGTATGCCCATTTTGCTTTAACATCTTATTAATACCCATTTCTGTTGATACCTTATTAAGTGTTTCTCGTTTTACAATTTTTGAGCGTGTGTTAGTAAGAAATCCTTCACGCTTATTAGGAAAACGATTATAAACAATATCGGCAACAACACAATCAAGTACTGCATCTCCTAAAAACTCTAAACGTTCATTATTTATTAGTTTACCTTTCTTGTTACGTTGAGATACACTTTTATGTAAAAGCGCTGTTTTATAATAAGAGATGTTGTGAGGAATAAAGCCTGTTATTTGGTATAAAGATAAATAAAGCTCCTTTTCTTTACGGAAAGGGAGCTTTATTCTATCTAATATTTTATTCAGCATATTTCTTGAAAATCACACAAGCATTATGACCACCAAAGCCGAAAGTGTTGCTAAGAGCAGCACGTACTTCACGCTTTTGAGCCTTGTTGAAGGTAAAGTTCAAGTTATAATCCAGTTCTGGATCTTTATCATCGTCCTTATGATTAATAGTAGGAGGAATGATATCGTTTTTTACAGCTAAGATGCAAGCCATAGCTTCTACAGCACCAGCAGCACCGAGAAGGTGTCCTGTCATACTCTTTGTAGATGAAATATTGAGCTTATAAGCAGTATCGCCAAAAAGTTTTTTTATAGCTTTAGCTTCTGAAATATCACCAACAGGAGTTGAAGTGCCATGGACATTGATATAATCGATATCTTCTACGCTCATACCTGCATCATTAAGAGCTGCTTTCATCACTAAATTAGCTCCAAGACCCTCTGGGTGTGAAGCTGTGATATGATATGCATCTGCTGATTCACCTTCACCTGCCATCTCTGCGTAAATCTTTGCACCGCGTGCTTTTGCATGCTCAAGCTCTTCTAAAATTATACAGCCTGCACCTTCACCCATCACAAATCCATCACGAGATGCTGAGAAAGGACGTGATGCTCCTTGTGGATCATCATTACGGGTAGATAGTGCATGCATTGCATTAAATCCCCCAACACCACTTGGAGTAATAGCTGCTTCAGCACCGCCAGCTACTATAACATCTGCCTTACCTAGACGAATTTGATTAAAAGCGGCAGCAAGTGCTGTGCTAGATGAGGCACATGCCGATGTTGTAGTGTAGTTGGGACCGCGGAAACCAAACATAATACTAATATGTCCAGATGCAATGTCGGCAATCATTTTTGGTATAAAAAAAGGATTAAACTTAGGACCTTTTTCTTGATTCTTAGCATAATAACCCACTTCCTCTTCGAAAGTTTTAATACCACCTATACCTACTCCATAGATAACACCAACACGATTCTTATCTATAGTTTCTAAATTGATAGCAGAATCTTTTACGCCCTGAATAGCACTGATAACAGCTAATTGAGCATAACGATCAAGCTTACGAGCCTCTTTACGATCAATATAATCGTTTATATTAAGACCTTTTAATTCGCAAGCAAATTGCGTTTTAAACAAAGAAGCATCAAAATGAGTAATAGGAGCTGCACCACTCTTACCAGCAAGCATTGCTTCCCATGTTTCTTCAGGATTATTTCCTAAAGGAGTTACGGCGCCTAATCCTGTTACTACTACTCTTTTTAATTCCATTAAGTTTAATTTATAAGTTAGCTAAAAATAAAAAGCCAAGCAAAATTTTACTTTTGCTTGGTATTTCTTATTGCTAAAGATATTACTTAGCATTAGCTTCGATGTAAGAGATAGCGTCACCAACAGTGGCAATCTTTTCAGCCTGCTCGTCTGGAATAGAGATACCAAATTCTTTCTCAAATTCCATAATTAGCTCTACAGTATCCAAAGAATCTGCACCAAGATCGTTAGTGAAGCTTGCTTCAGCCTTAACTTGTGCTTCATCAACACCTAGTTTGTCTACAATAATAGCTTTTACTTTTGATTCAATTTCTGACATAGTCTTAATTTTAAAATGTTTAATTATTAATTGTCAAACTTAAAATTCGTGTGCAAAGTAACAATCTTTTTTCTATGTGTGCAAGTTTTTTTCTTAAAAAAGTATATTTAATTGCACAAACTATATATCATTGTGCAACTTTTTTTTTAATTTTATTATCTTTTGTCATATTGCTATATTATAATTAAATATTAAAATATAATATTTTCAGAAATCTAATGTACCATAATTATGTATAATATTGCTACGGAAAAATATTAAATATTCTTTTTTTTTGCTAAAAAATAGATTTTTCTATATTTTATTTATTTTCAAAAGTTGTATTTATTAATTAAACTTGTGTATTTTGAGGTAGAATATGTATTAAGGAAAAAGGCTGCTTTTTATTTTGCACATTGCAGAAATTCTTATATATTTGCATTTAAATTAATATAAGTAATACATAAGAATGTCATTTACAGAGAATAGTAATAAAATTTTTAATCAGGCTATTAGAGATTATCATATAAAAGATGACGTAAATACGCCTATTGATAATCCTTATGATCGTAATTCTATAGAGAATCGTCTTTACCTAAAGTGTTGGATAGATACTGTTCAATGGCATTATGAGGATCTTATTCGTGATCCACATATTAATGCGGAGGAAGGAATGAGCTTAAAGCGTCGTATAGATCATTCTAATCAAGATAGAACAGATTTAGTAGAGCAAATAGATTCTTATTTCAGACAACAGTATTCTAATGTCAACCCATCTGCTAATGCTACTATAAATACAGAAAGTCCAGCATGGGCAGTAGATAGATTATCTATACTGGCTCTAAAAATATATCATATGCGAGAGCAAACAGAGCGTACAGATGCTTCAAAAGAACATATTGAAAGATGTAAAGCTAAATTAGCCATTTTATTAGAACAACAAAAAGATTTAAATATAGCTATTGATCAGTTATTAGATGATATAAAATGTGGGCGAAAGTATATGAAAGTATATCGTCAAATGAAAATGTATAATGATCCAAGCACTAATCCTATTCTTTATAAGAAATAAAAGAGATATATTAGTTAATAAAAAAATATGGGCTACAATAAAATAAAATCATTGTAGCCCATATCTTATAATTATGATATATCATTTAGAAATTTAGCTAATTTATTAACAGCTATTGCACGGTGGGATATTTTATTTTTTATATTTTCTCCCAAAGAAGCAAAACTTTTATTGTAATTTTCTGGTATAAAAATAGAGTCATAACCAAAGCCACCTGTGCCTGTCTTTTCTAAAGCTATATGTCCTTCTATACAGCCCTCAAACTGATATTCTTTTCCATTTATTATTAATGAAATAATAGTACGAAAGCGAGCTTTTCTATTACTATTATTACCTAATTTTCTTAAAAGTTTTCGTATATTAGCTTCGCTATCATGATCTGTAGTATCATCATAACGTGCAGAGTATACTCCTGGTTCACCATTTAGAGCTTCTACTTCTAAGCCTGTATCATCTGCAAAACAGTCTATATGATAGTGGTCTACAATATATGATGATTTTAGTCTTGCATTCTCTTCAAGTGTTGTTCCTGTTTCAGGTATTTCTTCATGACAACCTATATCTTCTAATGATATTATCTCAAAATCTTCACTAAGTATTTTTTTTATTTCAGAGAGTTTATGTTTATTATTTGTTGCAAATACTATTTTCATTATGTTTCTTTTATGTTTTTGGTATATTTTCTGTTTCTTCTAATATAGCTTTATGCTCTTTTACATGTTTTTGTTTTACAGAAACTTTGATAGAGTCAAATCCTTCACCATATACACCTATAACTGCACTTTGACTAACAAAAGCATTAGGATCTGTCATTTTTATAAGACGGAATATTAGTTCGCTTTCATTTTTACGAGCAAGAAGACATATTACTTTAATATCTTTTCCTGTATACCAACCATGTCCGTCAAGAATAGTCATTCCATGATCAGTTTCTTTAGAAAGAATAGTTGCTATTTTTTCATGTTTGCGTGAATAAATCATAAATTGTACAGACGATCGTCGACGACTATAAATAAGATCAAGCATACCACATTCTACAACTATTGTGCATAAGCCATATACAACTTTATGTGCCCTGCTTGCCATATCTCCAAACTGTGGTATAAAAAAACAGCTTGATACTATTAACACATCAAGTAACATTAGTGCTTGTCCTAATGATACTTCTTTATATTTATTTACTACAGCAGCTATTATGTCGGAACCACCTGTACTACCATTATTTAAGAAAACTATAGCAAGTGAAGTACCTGTTAAGCAACAACCTACTACCATAGACATAAATGACTGGCTTTCACCGAGAATTTGGATATATTTACCATGATCATCTACTGGCATTAATATTTGTGCATATTCAAGCATATAGTATAGAGCTATTATAGCATATATGGTTTTTACCATAAATTTCCAGCCTAAAACTTTTAACGCAACGATCAGCAACGATACATTGATGATCATATATGTATAATGGATTTTAAAGCCTGTTGCGTAAAAAACTATAGCCGCTATTCCTGTAACACCTCCTGTTACAGTTTCATAAGGTAAAAGAAAGATAGTAAAAGCAGAGGTATAGAGTAATAAACCAAGAGTAATAAATATATAGTCTTTTACCTCATTTATAACTTTTGTGTTGCTCATTTTAATACAATATTAATAATTTTCTTGGGAACGATGATAATTTTTACTATTGATTTGCCAGCAATATATTGTTGACTCTTTTTTTCTTTTAGAACTTTATTTTGTATTTCATCATTTGAAGCATTAGCTGCAAAAAGCATCTGAAAGCGCGCTTTACCATTAAAAGAAACAGTAAGTTGCATCTGATCTTCTTTTAAATATTTGTCATCATATATAGGCCATTGAGCATCGCAGATAGAACCAGTGCCTCCTAATTGTTCCCAAAGCTCTTCAGCAATATGTGGAGCAAATGGTGCAATAAGTATAATAAGCTGTTTTAAAAGTTTTTTATTTGTGCATTTTTGTTGCCCTAACTCATTAGTACAAATCATAAATGCCGATATTGCTGTATTATAAGAGAAAGATTCTATATCCGATGTTACTTTCTTAATGAGCTTATGAACACTTTTTAAAGAGTCTTTAGATGGCTCATCATTAGTTAATTCTTGTTGGAAAAGTTTCCAAAATTTGCGTAAGAAGCGATGACAACCATCAATACCATTGGTATCCCATGGTTTAGAAGCTTCTATAGGACCTAAAAACATTTCATATAAACGTAGAGTATCAGCTCCATATTGATTTACAATAAGGTCAGGATTTACGACATTGAACATTGATTTAGACATTTTTTCAATAGCCCAACCACATTTATATTTTACTCCTTCTATATATTTTTTACTGCCATCTTCAAAAATAAAACTTGCATTTTTATATTCAGGGCGCCATGCTTTAAAAGCTTTTATATCTAAAATATCTCCATGAACAATATTTACATCTACATGAATAGGAGTTACTTTATATTTGTCTTTCTGTCCTAAAGAAACAAAAACAGGTTCTTTACTGTGATCTTCTGTGTTTATACGATATACGAAATTAGAACGTCCTTGTATCATACCTTGGTTTATAAGTTTTTGGAAAGGCTCTTCTTTAACGCTATATCCATAATCAAATAAAAACTTATTCCAAAAGCGACTATAGATGAGATGCCCTGTGGCATGTTCTGTTCCACCTACATAAAGGTCTACATTCTGCCAATATTCAACAGCTTTTTTTCCTACAATAGTTTTGTTATTGTGAGGATCCATATAACGAAGATAGTAAGCAGAAGAACCTGCAAAACCTGGCATGGTGTTTAATTCTAATGCAAAAACATTCTTTTGATCTATTAAACTCTTGCTTACAACCTTTTTCTCAGCTTCATTCCAAGCCCAAATAGGTGCTCTTCCCAAAGGTGGTTCTCCTGTTTCGGTAGGTTCGTATTTATCTACTTCTGGTAACTCTAATGGTAGACATTCTTCAGGAAGCATATAAGGCATATTGTTTTTATAATATACAGGAAATGGTTCTCCCCAATAACGTTGGCGTGAGAAAATAGCATTACGCAGTCGATAATTAATTTTTACTTGTCCTATTTTCCTTTCTGTAACAAATGTTTTAGTCTTAGCAATGGCTTCTTTAACAGTTAATCCGTTTAGTGAAAATCCATCTATACTAAATTTACCTTTTATAGGAGAGTTAATAACAATGCCCTCTTTAGCATCAAAACTTTCATGACTAATATCAGCTCCTTGTATTAAAGGGATAATAGGTAGATTGAAATGTTTAGCAAAAGCATAGTCGCGACTGTCATGTGCAGGAACAGCCATAATAGCACCAGTACCATATCCTGCTAAAACATATTCTGAAATCCAAATAGGAATTTGCTCATTTGTAAAAGGATTGATGGCATATGAACCTGAAAAAACACCTGTAACCTTACGATCAGACATACGTTCCAGTTCTGTACGTTTCTTTACATACGATAAATATTCTTCTACTTCTTTTTGTTGTTTATAAGTAGTGAAACTTTTTACCAACTCACTTTCGGGAGCTAAAACCATGAATGATACACCAAATATTGTATCGGCACGAGTAGTAAATATAGTAAATGTACCCTTACGAGGTTCTCCTTGAGATGTTGGAGTAATACTTTGAAATATCATCTCAGTACCCTCTGAACGTCCTATCCAGTTACGTTGTGTTTCTTTTATAGATTCTGTCCAATCTACAGTGTCTAATCCTTCTAGTAAACGCTGTGCATATGCTGATACGCGTAAGCACCATTGTTTCATCTTTTTTTGTACTACAGGATATCCACCACGTTCACTTACACCATTTACAACCTCATCATTTGCTAAAACAGTACCTAACTCTGGACACCAATTAACCATCGTTTCACCAAGATAAGCTATACGATAGTTCATTAAAACTTGTTGCTGTTCTTGCTCATTCATAGCATTCCATTGAGCAGCAGTTAAGTTTAATTCTTCATTTTGAGCAACATTAAGCCCGTCAGTACCATGTATAGATAGGTGTTTTATTATGTTGTCTATAGGTTGAGCTTTTTGTAAATTGTTATCAAAATATGATGCAAACATAAGTTGGAAAGCCCATTGAGTCCAATGATAATATTCAGGATCACATGTACGTATTTCACGGTCCCAATCGAAACAGAATCCAATTTTATCCAGTTGCTCACGATAACGAGCTATATTTTTTTCTGTAGTTATAGCAGGATGTTGACCAGTCTGAATGGCATACTGCTCTGCAGGCAATCCGTAAGCATCATAACCCATAGGGTTAAGCACATTAAAACCTTGTAAACGTTTGTAGCGTGCATATATATCACTGGCTATATAACCTAAAGGGTGTCCAACATGAAGACCAGCTCCAGAAGGATAAGGAAACATATTTAGAACATAAAATTTCTTTTTATTTTCCTTTTCCACGGTTTTATAGGTATTGTTTTCTACCCATTTCTGTTGCCATTTCTTCTCAATGTCGTTAAAGTTGTATTCCATTTCGTTTGTAGTTATTATTTTTCTTGCATTATGTGATATGGGCTAATATATTTATTATTCATTTTTTAGTATGTATTAATGCCTAATATCCTAAGGTGCAAAATTACAAAATCTTTCTGAAAATTATATGTTTGAAGTATAAAAAGTGGTAATATAGATATTAGTTATTTTACGAAATAATATTATCTTTGTGTTAAATCTTTTATTTTAGTGTAGTTTTTTAATACAGTTTTATGTCTAATAAGTAAAAAGATTATATGAAACCCTATCAAAATGAAAACGAGTTTATGTTTATCGTTCGTAAATATAAGGCAACGATATATACAGTTTGCTATATGTTTTCAAGTAATGAGGCAGAGATAGATGATCTTTTTCAGGAGATTATGATAAACATTTGGAAAGGTTTAGCTTCTTTCGAGGGGAAAAGTGATATAAAAACATGGATTTATCGTGTGGCTCTAAATACTTGTATAACACAAGATAAGAAGAAGAAACGGCAGAAAACAGAATCATTATCTATGAATATTAGCCCTTTTATAGATAGTGATATTGATTCGAAGCAGATACAAGCTCTTAATCATCGTATAAGCAGGTTAAATCCATTTGATCGAGCTATAGTGTTGCTTTGGCTTGAAAATATGAGTTATGAGGAGATAGGATTAGTTGTAGGTATTTCTACAAAAAATGTTTCAGTACGTCTTTTTCGAATTAAAGAACAATTGAAAAAGATGAAAGATTAACTTAAATAAAAACAAATATTTATGAATAAGCAAGTAAATGAATTAGAAGAGATGCGTAAGCAACTCAATATATTAAAAAGTAAATTATCCAATCAAGAAATTGTAAGTGATAAGATGATACGCCAATCTATGTTTAATAAGATGTCATTCTTTAAAAAATATGAATATTTTTCATACATTGGTATTATTATTAGTTTCTTATCTTTCTTATTTTTAACTATAATGTTGAAGACTTCTTGGTATTTTTTCTTTTTTTCAATGGTAGTAATAATTGCAGATGTTTTATTGGATAAATGGGTAAATAGTTTTTCAGATGAAGAGTTTCTTTCAGGAAACTTACTTCAGACAGCTCAGCATATGGTATGGCAGCTCAAGTTTCGTAAGTTAACAAATATCGTTGTAGGTGTTATTATATTTGTTATTTGGATACCATGGTTATTATTAGAGCTTTATAATGCTGATATATTTATAATTGTAAAGGCGCAAACAGGAATATATAAAGATCCTTTTCTTTATGGTTTTATAATAGGTGTTTTTGGTTTGATAGTAGGTATAGTTGTTGCTATAAAGATTTATTTTAAGATGCAGCGCACCAGTAAAGAGATTATAGAGCAAATAAATGAGTTAAAAGGAGAGTCTTGAGATAATATAAGGGTTATTGTTATTAGTAGTATTGCTTATTAATAGCTATATAGTCTTTTTTCTATATCAATAAC
This sequence comes from Prevotella amnii CRIS 21A-A, assembly GCF_000177355.1. NCBI lineage: Bacteria > Pseudomonadati > Bacteroidota > Bacteroidia > Bacteroidales > Prevotellaceae > Prevotella > Prevotella amnii. The sequence continues at coordinate 63,510 of NZ_ADFQ01000016.1, read as the reverse complement.
CTTTTACAATTTTCTTAATTTCATTTAGCTTATTAAGTGCTTCTACAGGTGTGAGATTATTGATGTCCAAACCAATTATCTCATCACGAATTTGTTCAAGTACAGGATCATCGAGCTTAAAGAACGAAAGCTGCATATCTTCTTTGTTCTGTTCAAGTTTGTTTATAGATATTTTATCTTTACTTCCTACTTGTGCATTATCGCTTTCTAATTCACTTAAAATAGTTTTAGCACGTTTTACAATACTTCGAGGCATTCCTGCAATATCGGCAACATGTATACCAAAAGAGTGTTCACTTCCGCCTTTTTCTAGCTTACGTAAGAAGATAATTTTACCATTTACTTCTTTTACAGAAACATTATAATTCTTTATACCATGGAAGTTTTTTTCCATTTCGTTAAGTTCGTGATAATGGGTAGCAAATAGTGTGCGCGCTTTTGCGCGCGGTTGTTCATGTAGATATTCTACTATAGCCCATGCTATGCTTATGCCATCATACGTACTTGTACCGCGTCCTAATTCATCAAATAGTACTAAAGAATGTGGTGTAACATTGTTAAGAATGTTAGATGCTTCTGTCATTTCTACCATAAAGGTACTTTCGCCTAAGGATATATTATCAGAAGCACCTACTCGTGTAAATATTTTATCTACTACTCCTATAGTAGCACTCTCAGCAGGAACAAAGCAGCCTATTTGTGCTAATAGTACTATAAGGGCTGTTTGGCGAAGTAAAGCAGATTTTCCAGCCATATTAGGACCTGTTATCATCATTATTTGCTGGTCATCGTTGTTTAGTAATACATCATTAGGTATATATTGTTCGCCTAATGGCAACTGAGTTTCTATTACGGGGTGACGTCCTTGTTTTATGTTTAAGATATTAGAATCGTCTACAATAGGTCTTATATAATTATGTTCTTTAGATGTATAGTAAAAAGAAAAAATACAGTCGAGATGTGCTATAAGGTTAGCATTGATTTGTATTTGTGGTATAAACTCTTGCATATCATTGATAAGTTCTAAAAAGAGCTTATTTTCTAAAATTAATATACGTTCGTCTGCTCCAAGTATTTTTTCTTCATATTCTTTTAATTCTTGTGTTATATATCGTTCTGCTTGTGCAAGTGTTTGCTTACGAATCCATTCTTGTGGAACGCTATCTTTAAATGTGTTGCGCACTTCTAAATAGTATCCAAATACATTATTGAAACCTATTTTTAAGGAGTTGATACCTGTGCGCTTTGCTTCTTGTTGTTGGATTTTCATTAAATATTCCTTGCCATGATCACGAATAGTTCGTAATTCATCTAACTCTTGATTGTAACCATGCGCTATGATATTACCTTTGTTAGTAAGTTGTGGAGGGTCGTTTTGTATTTCTTTTTCTATTCTGTTACGCAAGCTTTCACATAGATTAAGCTGTTCTCCTATTCTTTTAAGTACTTTATTGTCAGCGTGTAAGCATGCTTCTTTAACGGGTATAATAGCTTTTAAAGCATTTTTTAATTGTACAACTTCGCGCGGTGATACTCTTCCTACAGCTACTTTTGATATAATACGTTCTAAATCGCCTATACGGTGAAATTGTTCTTGTATTGTTTCGCAGAAGTTTTGTTGTTTAAAGAAATAGTCAACTATATCTAATCTTTCTTCAATAGTTTTTACAGTTTTAAGTGGAAAGACTACCCAGCGACGCAGCATTCTTCCTCCCATAGGTGTGATGGTGTGATCGATAACATTAAGAAGCGATGTCCCTTCTTCGTTTATAGTAGATATAAGTTCGAGTGAACGTATAGTAAAACGATCCATTCTTACGTATTTTTCTTCTTCTATACGTGTTAAGGCTGTTATATGTCGTATTTGTGTGTGTTGCGTAAGCTCTAAGTATTGCATAATGGCTCCTGCTGCAATGATACCATTATGCAGATGATCAACACCAAAACCTTTTAAATTAGTTGTAGCAAAATGTTTTAGTAATTTTTGATTAGCGTTTTGTTCTGTAAAAACCCAATCGTCCATTTCAAAACAACAAAGTTTGGTTCCGAAGTTTTGTTCAAAGTCTTTTTTACATGTTCTATCATATAATATCTCTTTAGGGGAGAAACTTCCTATGAGTTTTTTTACATAATCGTATGTTCCTTCACTTGTAAGAAATTCGCCTGTACTTATGTCAAGGAAGCTAATGCCACATGCTTGTTTGCCGAAATGTACAGCTGCAAGGAAATTGTTTTCTTTATAATTAAGAACATTATCAGTTAAAGCCACACCAGGTGTAACAAGTTCTGTAATGCCACGCTTTACCATCTTGTCCATAGGTGATAAGCCTTTTTTGCCTTTTATCTCTTCTCGCTTCTTTTTAGGGTCTTCTAACTGGTCGCATATAGCTACCCGTTTTCCTGCTCTGATAAGTTTAGGAAGATAAGTATCAAGAGCATGATGAGGGAAGCCTGCCATAGCAATATCACTACACCCTGCACTATTATTGCGTTTAGTAAGTGTAATACCTAATATTTTTGCAGCATCAATGGCATCGTCATGGTAAGTTTCATAGAAATCTCCACATCGAAAGAGAAGGAGGGCATCAGGATGTTTTGCCTTCATTGAGAAAAACTGTTTCATCATTGGTGTCATTCCTTTATCGTTTTTTGCCATTGATATTTATCCTTTCTTATAGGTTAATATAATAATTTATAATACACAAAAATACAAAAATAGAGTTTAAGAAGCAAATCTTTTCACGTTATGCTATGGTAAGATGTTAGGAGCTTTCTACGAGCCTATTTTTATCTCTTTACCTTTTGAGCGCCATATAGCCCATGCGCCAAGCAGTATTAGTGGTATGCTAAGTATCTGTCCCATATCCATAGGTAAGCCTGCTTCAAAAGCCACTTGTAGCTCTTTGGTATATTCTATAACAAAACGGAACACAAAGATAAGGAATAAGCATAAGCCAAAGAATAATCCTGTACCTACCTTTTTAGGGTTACGTCTGTAAATGAAGTAAATTATGACAAAGAATAGTAGGTATGCGATAGCTTCATATAGCTGTCCCGGGTGGCGTGGCTTATTATCTACTTTTATAAAAATAAACGCCCAAGGTACGTTAGTTACTTTTCCAATGATCTCTGAGTTCATAAGGTTACCTATACGTATAAAGCATGCTGTGATACTGGAGCATATACCAAAGAAATCGAGTACCACCCATGTTTTCATCTTGTATCGTTTTATATATAGATATAATCCCACAAGTAGTCCTATCACACCGCCATGAGAAGCTAATCCCTGATATCCTACAAACTTCCATTCTCCATTATAAAGGTGTCGTATAGGAATTATCATTTCTATAATATGATCCCATGAGGTTAAGAAATATTCAGGTTCATAAAACAGGCAATGTCCTAAACGTGCTCCTAACAAAATACTTATAAAGACGTATAGAAAGAGTGGGTCGAACTTTTCGCTGCTATATTTGTGTTTTTTGTAAAGCCACTTCATCATAAAGTAGCCTAATGCAAGCCCTAATAGCCAGCACATTCCGTACCAGCGTATACCTGCAGAGCCAATAGGTAAGAGATATTGGCTTGGGTTCCATGTGATATATAAAGGTAGCATAGTGTTTTTATTGAATGATTTTATTAAACATTAAAGCGAAAGTGCATGATGTCTCCATCTTGTACTTCATACTCTTTACCTTCTATACTTAACTTTCCTGCTTCACGGATTTTAGCTTCCGATCCGTATGTAATGTAATCATCATATTTTATTACTTCTGCTCTAATGAAGCCTTTTTCAAAGTCGGAATGAATAACTCCAGCACATTGTGGTGCTTTCCAACCTTTATGGTAGGTCCATGCCTTTACTTCCATCTCACCAGCAGTAATAAATGTTTGTAGATTGAGTAAGTGATAAGCTTTATTTATTAGTCTGTTAACACCGCTTTCTTCTAATCCAAGCTCATCGAGAAACATTTTTTTATCTTCATAGCTTTCTAATGAAGCAATATCTTCTTCTGTTTTAGCGGCAATAATCATTGCTTCTGCACCTTCTTCTGCAGCAATCGCTTCTATTTGCTTACTATATTCATTCCCATGTTTTGCACTGTTTTCATCTACATTACAAACATAGAGTACAGGCTTGGTGGTTAATAAAAACAAATCGTGAGCAGCTTGTTTTTCCTCTTTGCTATCAAAGGTAACGCTGCGTGCATTTTTTCCTTGCTCTAAAGCTTCTTTATAAGCATTTAAAATGTTTAGCAGTGTTTTTGCATCTTTATTACCTGCAGCAGCTATTTTTGCTGTTTTAGTAATTTGTCCTTCTACAGTTTCAAGGTCTTTTAGCTGTAATTCGGTGTCTATAATTTCTTTGTCTTCTATAGGATTTACTCTCATTCCTCCTTCTCTGACAACATTATCATCATCAAAACATCTTATAACATGAATAATAGCATCACATTCTCTGATGTTTCCAAGAAACTTGTTTCCTAATCCCTCGCCTTTACTTGCTCCCTTTACAAGACCTGCAATGTCTACTATCTCGCACGTAGCTGGTACGATGCGTCCAGGATGAATTATTTCTGCCAACTTGTTAAGTCGTTCGTCAGGCACTGTAATAACGCCTAAGTTAGGCTCTATAGTGCAGAAAGGAAAATTAGCAGCTTGTGCTTTTGCGCTACTAAGACAATTGAAAAGAGTAGATTTACCTACGTTTGGCAAGCCTACAATACCACATTTTAATGCCATATATTGTTTAAACGTTTATTTCTTTATTATGCAAAAGTACATAATAATAATGACAAAAACTATTAATGCACGATGATACTCGCTTTTTTTATCGTACTTTTGTATAATAATTATTATTAAAGGAAATAAAATCTGATGTCAAAAGATACAAGTTTTATGTTAAAAGGGATAGCTATATTAATGATGGTTTTCCTACATTTATTTAATAGGGTAGATGTTGTTATAACACAAACAACTCCTATTTTGTATATAGGGTCTATTCCTTTTGTTAATATTTTAACAAGAGCTTGTCCACCCGTACCATTTTTTTTAATTTTAAGCGGATATGGATTAGATTATATGTATGCACAAGGTAGGGTTAGCTTTAAAAATCAATTACACAGATTATTAAAGCTTTATATAACATATTGGCTGGTATTATTTATTTTTGTAAGTATAGGTTCCATTTTACGTCCTAATGTTTATCCTGGAGATTTGTATAAAGTTATAGGAAATATAACAAGTTATAATAGTTCTTATAATGCTGTGTCTTGGTTTCTTTTTCCGTATATGCTGTTAAGTTTAACTTCTATTATAATATTTAGAATATTAGACAAGGTAAATAAATACTTCGCTATTATTTTATTTTGTTTTATTTATTTGATAAGTGCTTATATTTATAGTAGGTATATTGCTGTTAAGCAAAGTTATGATAGTGTTTTTGCTCATGTTGTAGTTTATTTTGAATTGATGTTTAGTTTTGTTATAGGAGCATTATTGCATAGGCAAAATATTAAGGGTAAATTGTTTATACGATCTTTAAAAGATAAAAATATTTTATTAATAGTTTGCTTATTAGTATTGGTATCTTTAAAATGTTTTATAAGAACGATGGCTTTTGATCCTTTTTACAGCTTTGTTTTTATTTTTCTATTTATACATCTTAATGTTAAAGGTGTCTTTAGGTCATTTTTATATTTTATGGGAAAGTATTCTATGGTAATTTGGTTAACACATAGTTTTTTCTGTATTCATCTTTTTCCTAAGTTCATTTATAGTTTTAAATTACCTTTGTTAATTTATGCTGCCTTACTATTAGTTTCTATAAGTGTGTCAGTTCCTATAATGAAGTTGTCTCAATCGGTTGCAAAGAAGTTGAGATTATAGATATATATATTATGCTTAACGTATGATATTTATATGGTAAATAAATCTCCCCCTGTTTCTTATATCGTTTATAGGTATAAGAAATAGGGGGGGGGTAAGTAATAAAACTTGCTAATTAGTGTGCTTCTAACCAGTTTTTACCCCATCCTGCATCGGCTATAAGTGGAACACTGAGAGTGCAGGCAGCCTGCATTTCTTCTAAAACGATGTGCTCTACACGTTCTTTTTCGTCAGGGAAAACAGAAAAATTTAGTTCATCGTGTACTTGTAGTATCATCTTAGAGCGAATATTTTCACGGCAGAATCTTTCATATATACGTATCATAGCTACTTTTATAATGTCAGCTTCTGTGCCCTGAATAGGAGCATTTATGGCGTTACGTTCGGCAAAACCTCGTACAGTAGAGTTCTTGCTGTTGATGTCGTTAAGATACCGGCGACGTCCAAAGATAGTTTCAGCGTAACCCTTTTTTCGAGCTAATTCTTTAGCACTTTCCATAAAATCATGTACTTTAGGGAAAGTGTTGAAATAGTCTTCTATAAGTTTTTTAGCTTCATTGTTTGGTATTCCCATACGTTGTGCTAGACCATAAGTAGTAATACCGTATATAATACCGAAGTTAGCTTGTTTAGCTTTTTTGCGTTGTGTGTCTGTAACATCTTCCATAGGAATGTGCCATATTTTTGCAGCTGTTGCTCTATGGATATCATAACCGCTACGAAAGGCTTCTATCATGTTTTCATCTTTGCTAAGATGTGCCATTATACGAAGTTCTATTTGGCTATAATCTGCCGAAAAAAACACACATTCAGGCTCGGGGATAAAGCACTTGCGAATTTCCTTTCCATCGTCTGTTCTAACAGGAATGTTTTGCAGATTGGGGTCGCTTGAAGACAGTCTCCCTGTAGCTGTAAGGGCTTGATTAAACGATGTGTGAATGCGTCCTGTGCGCTTGTTAATAAGTTTAGGAAGAGCATCTACATAAGTGCCTAATAGCTTTTTAATGCCTCTATAGTTTAGTATGTTGCGAACAATAGGTGAAGATGCTTCCAAACTTTGCAATACCTCTTCATTAGTAACATACTGCCCTTTCTTTGTTTTCTTAGGTTTTTCCATTATTTGCATCTTTCCAAAGAGAATATCGCCTACTTGCTTGGGGCTTGATATATTAAACTTTTCGCCCGCTTGCTCGTATATTTGTGCTTCGTAAGTCTGCATACGTTTGGTGAAAATGTTAGAGGTTTCTTGTAAAGCGTCTGTATCTAAGCATACTCCGTTCATCTCCATGTTAGCTAAAACTCTTACGAGAGGCATCTCTATATCCCAAAAAAGTTTTTCAGCATTTACATCTTTTAGCTTTGGTAAGAGTACATTATATAACTGTAAAGTAATATCGGCGTCCTCACAAGCATATTCGTATATAGAAGTAGGGGAGAGGTTGCGCATGTTTTTCTGCTCTTTTCCTTTTGCTCCGATAAGCTCATCGATGTGTATTGTTTTATAGTTAAGCAGCGTTTCTGCCATATAATCCATGTTGTGATGTAGCTCAGGTTGTATAAGGTAATGAGCTATCATGGTATCGAACATCTTGCCCTTTATGTTGATGCCATATTGAGCAAGCACCTCGTAATCGTACTTAATATTCTGACCTATCTTTAATATCTTATCTTCTTCATATAGTGGCTTGAAGATATTTACCATTTTTTGCGCTTTATCTCTATCAGAAGGAATAGCTATGTAGAAAGCCTTATTAGGCTCTATGGAAAAACTAAGTCCTACTAATTCTGCTTGCATTGTATTGGTAGAGGTGGTTTCTGTATCTAAACTTAAAATATCAGATGTAAATAAAAAATCACAAACACGTATAGCTTCTTCCTCATTATCAATTAGTTGGTATTCGTAGTGTACTGATTTGAGGCTTTTAAAATCGGATAAAATGCTGCTGTTCGTATCTTCGCCCGTATTTTCGTTAAATAAATCGAGCTGATTATTTACGTTTTTAGCTATTTCTTTGCTGTTTTTAACATATTTGTTTAGTAGGTTACGAAATTCTAATTCAGTAAATATTTCGTGTAGCTTATTTATATCTGGTTCTTCTGTTTTTAGTTCGTCCAGTTTTATGTTAATAGGAACATCGCGGCGTATAGTGGCTAAAAATTTAGACATCTTAATATCATCTACAGCGTTTTCTATTTTTTCTTTTAGTTTTCCTTTGATTTTATCGGTATTAGAAAGTATGTTATCAATAGAGCCAAACTCATTGATTAGTTTAGATGCAGTCTTTTCTCCTACACCCGGACAGCCCGGAAAGTTGTCAGCAGCATCGCCCATTAACGCAAGTAAGTCTATTACCTGTGATGTCTTTGGTATATTATATTTTTCTTTTATTTCTTTTTCGCCTAATATTTCGTATCCTCCACCATGACGAGGACGGTACATATAAACATGACTACCTATTAGTTGGCCATAATCCTTATCAGGTGTAAGCATAAAAGTATCGATTCCATCGGCACTAAAACGGGTAGCAAGGGTTCCTATAACATCATCTGCCTCGAAACCGTCGGCTTGCAGTATAGGAATGTGCATGGCTTTAAGAATGTCTTGTATATAAGGCACTGATAGCTTTATGTCTTCTGGTGTAGCTTCTCTTTGTGCTTTATATTGTGGAAAAGCTTCATTGCGAAAAGTTTTACCTACATCGAAAGCTACACCAATATGGGTAGGTTGCTCTTTTGTAATAACCTCATGAAGGGTATTAAAAAAGCCCATTATGGCTGATGTGTTCAGACCTTTTGAGTTTATACGAGGGTTTTTTATAAAAGCATAGTATGAGCGAAATATTAAGGCGTAGGCATCTATTAGAAATATTTTATCCATAATTATATATATTTTAGGTGTAAAATTACTAATATATTTCCATAATCTCCGATAAAATAAGTAATTTTGTATCATATATCAATGAGTGAATGGATACTTTATCAATTATAAAACGACCTATAGAATCGGAATTAAACGACTTTATTGATCTTTTTAATTCATCGTTAGATCATGAAGATGGTCTGTTAACACAAGTGTTACACCACATTAAGCAGCGTGGTGGAAAACGTATGCGCCCCATTCTTATATTATTGATAGCTAAGAGTTTTGGGAAAGTTTCGCCGACAACGCAGCATGCTGCAGTTGGCTTAGAGCTGCTTCATACGGCATCATTGATACATGATGATGTTGTAGACGAGAGTAATGAGCGTAGAGGACAGGCCAGCGTAAATGCTTCTTATAATAATAAGGTGGCAGTGTTAGTGGGCGATTATGTGCTTTCTACAGCGTTGCAGCAAGTGGGATATACTAATAGTAACAGTATAGTGAAGTATCTTGCAGAGCTTGGGCAAACGCTTAGTGATGGCGAAATATTGCAGCTTTCTAATATAAAACGTGAAGAGATAACAGAGGCTGCTTATTTGGAAATCATTGCACGAAAGACAGCTATATTATTTGAAATATGCGCTGCTATAGGTGCAGAGAGTGCTGGCGTTTCAGAAGAAGATGTTGCTTTAGCACGAGCTTTTGGTAAAAACATAGGAATGATTTTTCAGATACGCGATGATATTTTCGATTATTTCGAATCGGAAAAGGAGATAGGAAAGCCTACAGGGAACGACTTAACGGAAGGAAAGCTCACCTTACCATTAATATATGCGCTTAATAAGACAAGTGATGAGCGTATGATGATGTTGGCTCGTAAAGCAAAAATGCTTTCTATAAGTAGTAAGGAGATAGAGGAGCTGGTAACATTTGCAAAAGAAAAAGGGGGCATAGAATATGCTGAAGAGTGTATGAAGAGGTATCATGCTAAAGCTAAGGTTTTTATTGATACTAAAATTAGCAATCCTGTTATTAAACAGTCGCTTAGTACTTATTTAGACTATATTATTAAACGTAATAAATAAGGGGTATTTACACATTTGAAAATTAGCTTCTTATATAACTGAAAAGCAATGCTGCATATAGCGGCATTGCTTTTTTATTTATCTTTAAGGCATACTATTTTTTATGGTAAAAGATGTCTTTTTAATGTAAATATGTAACTATTTGTAAACCATTATGTTATTTGCTGTTTTAAAAAATAGATTATTTTTGTACTAAAAATAATCTATTTTTGTATTAAAAATAAATTAAAAATGAAATCAAAAAATATCTCTTGTTTTATAAAGAGAGTATAGCTTGTGTTGTTAAAAGTAAGGGTTGGGCATTAAAAAGCGGGATTTGAACATGGGATAGTATGTTTTTATATATCGTGTACAGCATACTTATAGTATGTATTACACCGTTACAAACTAATGTTCAAACCCCGAAAGCAGGCAAACTGCGACAAAAAAAGGACATCTTTTAAAACCCTAAAAAACAATGTTTTATCATGTTTTTAGAAGTATTTTATCTCCTTTTCTAATAGTTCTGATAAGATTAAGTTTGGAAGCCTGCTTGTGCCAAGACGGAAATAATAGTTAGATAGCCACTTTTCGCCTAACACTTCTTTAAAGATAGTATAATATATTACAGCGTCCATGACACTGTTAATGCCGCCAGCAGGTTTTAATCCTATCTGTATGCCTGTCTTGTTATAATATTCTTTTATAGCTTGACACATTACATAAACGGCTTCTGCTGTAGCACCACCACCTTCTTTGCCTGTGCTGGTCTTTATAAATTGTGCACCAGAATACATAGAAAGCAGGGCTGCTGTTTTAATGTTTTTAGCTGTTTTTAATACACCTGTTTCAAGGATAACCTTCATGTCTACGTCGCCACACACTTCTTTAAGCTCTGAAATGGTATCGCAAACGCTCTCGTAATCTTCTGAAAAGAATTTTCCTACAGGTAGAACAATGTCTACATTAGTAGCTCCGTCTTTTATAGCAAGAGCTGTTTCTACTGTTTTTACTTCTAAAAAGCTCTGTGATGAAGGAAAAGCTCCCGATACCACTGTAATATCCACACCATCTATTTCAAGACTGTTGGCTACAAGTTTTGCAAAGTTAGGGTAGGTTACTATGGTGCGAACATTAGGTAGGTTAGGATATTCTTCCTCAAACTTATTAACGTTTTCCACCATTTTAAGCACCTTCTCTTCGGTATCGCTGACACTTAGTGTGGTATATTCTACTGTGCTGAGGAGAAACTTCTTTACCTCCTTGTTATTATTCTCACTTACCTTTTCCTCAATAATTTTCCGTACAGCATTTTTTACCTCATCATCAGTAATATTGAGATCATACAATGAAAGGGCTTGCTCGTATTTACTACTATCCACCTTACCGGTATTTTTCTGTTTGTGAATGTCGTTAGAGAATTGTTCTTTTATACTTCCCATATTGATTTTAATTATATTTATGATATTATTTATTGATTTCGCTTATTTATTTCTTTTATCTTTAAGTTTAGGGTTATTAATATGCCTATCTTTATCGCGGGTAGTTTTTTTATAGAAACTTTTTTGCAATTCCTCGGTGAGATCTACCCCTGTTTGATTTGCCATACACATAAGTACCCATAGTATGTCAGCCATTTCTTCACCGATGTTGGGTTTTTCTCCTTTTTTAAAACTCTGATCTCCATACTGGCGAGCCATTACACGAGCAAGTTCGCCTACCTCTTCTGTAAGGCAAGCCATATTGGTAAGCTCGCTAAAGTAGCGCACGCCATAGGTTTTTACCCATTGGTCTACTGCTGATTGTGCTTCTTTTATTGTCATTATATTTTATGTAAATCCTTTAATTCCACCACAAGATACGATAAATGCTAATCCTATTATCCAGGCTATGATAACTATAGCGATATAAATAATGAGTACTTTAAGAGCTTTATTATTATTTTCTTTTACCATTTCCTCTTTTTGCAAGTATCGTTAGATATTTTTGTTTCTATTCCTTATTATGTGTATCCATACAAATAGTTACAGGACCATCATTTAGCAATTCCACTTTCATATCGGCACCAAACTCTCCTCTTCTCACTTCTTTACCAAGTAGGGTGGAAAGAGCCTGACAGAAATGTTCGTAGAGAGGGATAGACAGCTCATGTTTGGCTGCGTGAAGCCAACTGGGGCGATTGCCTTTTTTGTAGCTTGCAAGTAGCGTAAACTGTGAAACGACAAGTATATCGCCTCCTTGTTCGATAATGCTTTTATTCATTATCCCATCATCATCATCGAAGATACGAAGACCGATAACCTTTTTTACAAGCCAGTTAGCATCTTCCTGAGTATCGTTATCTGCTATCCCAAGTAAGATAAGATACCCTGAACCTATAGCCGATTTTACCTTGCCGCCTATAGATACTGAGGCTTTTGTTACGCGTTGTATTACTATTCTCATGTTACAAATATACGAAATATTCCGCTACTTATCTGTTTTGTTATGGAAATAATTAAAAATTATTTCTGCTTTAAAACTGCCAATAATACTTGTAAGTGTCTGTAAATCAGTAGTTTTTATATTACTTAAGGTCTTTAGTTCTTTTAAAAGAGCTTCTTTTGTCTTAGGTCCAATGCCTGGAATCTCATCTAATACGCTATGTAGCTGATGTTTAGACCGTTTGTCTCTGTGAAAGGAAATGGCATATCTGTGCACCTCATCTTGTATCTGTGTGAGTACTTTAAATAGCTCAGAAGTGGGTTTTATACTAATGGTTTGGGCTGGGAAGCCATATAGAAGTTCGTTAGTGCGATGCTTATCATTTTTAGCTAAGCCAGCTATAGGGATATGAAGATGTAGCTCGTCTTCTATAACAGTGCGTACTACTTCCATTTGACCTTTACCGCCATCGGTAATAATAAGGTCGGGTAGAGGAGTGCCTTCTGCTTTTATCTTGCTATAACGGCGGCGTACCACCTCTTGCATAGATGCGTAATCATTAGGGCCTTCTACTGTTTTGATGTTATATTTACGATAGTCTTTTTTTGAAGGTTTCATCTTTTTATATACTATACACCCTGCTACTGCATCTGTTCCAGATATGTTAGAATTGTCGAAACACTCAATAGTATAAGGTAGTTTGGGAAGTTTTAGTTTGTCGCGAAGTTCTGTCATAAGGCGTGTTTGCTTTTGTTCAGGATTGAGTTTTTCAGCTTGTTTTAGTCTGTCGAACTTATATTGTTTAGCATTCATTTGCGATAACTCAAGCAAATGGCGTTTGTCTCCGCGCTGAGGAATGAAAAAGTCAGCATCTTTTATTTTAAAATCAAGCTCGAATGGCACTATAATTTCTTTTGCTTTACTTTTAAATCTTTCACGAATCTCAGGTATGGCCTCATTTAATAGTTCTGCATCGCTCTCATCAAGTTTGCGTTTATATTCGTATGTGAAGCTTTGATTAATGGCTCCATTAGTAACATGAATGTAATTGATAAAAGCATTTTTATTAGTTTCATCATTATCTATTGAAAAGACATCAACATCGGTAATGGTGTAGGATACTATCTCGCTTTTTGTAGCAAAATTATCTAAAGCAATGTATTTCTGTTTGCATATCTCAGCTTCTTCAAAACGTAGCTGCTCTGATAGCTCTTCCATTTGCTTACGTATGATGTGTTGCACAGAACGTGTATTGCCTTTTAGCACCTCTTTTGCCTGTTTTATGTTCTCTTGATATTCATTATAGCTTTGCTTGTTTATACATGGTGCTCCACAATTTCCCATGTGGTATTCTAAGCACGACTTATATTTACCTTGCTGTATACCTTCTTTTGTTATAGGGAAACGACAGCTTCGCGGCTTATAAGTTTTCTTTATAATGTCTAAAATAGCGTACATGGAGCTAATGTGTGAGTAGGGTCCAAAGTATGTACCAAGCTTTTTATTAATTGTTCTTGTGTGAAATATGCGAGGAAAAAGCTCATTAGTTACACAAATGCTGGGATATGTCTTGCCATCTTTAAGCAAGACATTATAACGTGGTTGGTATTGTTTTATAAGCTGATTTTCTATTAATAAGGCGTCTTCTTCTGAGTTTACTATAGAATAAGAAATGTCGAAAATTTTAGAAACAAGGAGCTTTGTCTTAAAACGATCTACCTCTTTATGAAAATAAGAGGCTACTCTGCGCTTTAAGTTTTTAGCCTTCCCAACATAAATGATAATATTATCTTTATCATAATATTGGTATGTGCCAGGCTTCTCTGGCATGCTTGCTACTATAGCTTTCAAACGTTCTATGCGCTTTTGATTATTTTCTTTATCCATTTTTTGTAACTATCTTGTTTCTAACTGTTTCTATCTTCTTTGTTCCACGTGGAACGTTTAAGGATCTTTATTTATCTTTAGCCTTATAGGTGTTTTTTTTATTAGTAAAGGATTATGAGCAAGTGGACTTTAAAAAGAGGATAAACGGTGTAAGGTTTCTATAAACTCTTTCGTGTTTTCTTTGGCTTGCATCTTTTCTTTAGGTTTATGTTTTTACTTTCTGTGTTTATGTAAGAATACATATCTATATATGTTTCTAAAATTAAAAGGCGGAACATCTTTCTCTTAAAAGTTGCTCCGCCTTTGTTTGGTTATTATTTATTATTCTATTGTTTAAATATTATTTTTTTAGAATTGGAGCAGAGATGAGATCTCTATATCTTTGTCAAATTGTGATCTACATTCTGGAAATTCTTTTAATAGTTCTATTATAAAGTTGCAATATACCTTCTTTGGGTTGAATTTCTTTACTAATTTACATGCAGCTTTCATAGTTCCACCTGTAGCAAGGAGGTCATCGTGAAGAAGGATAACATCATTTTCGTTAATAGCATCTTTATGTATTTCTATTGTGTCTGTGCCGTATTCTTTTTCGTATGTTTCTTGTACGGTTTCACAAGGTAGTTTACCTGGTTTCCTGCAAAGCACTATGCCTGCGCCAAGACGTTCTGCAAGGGCAGAAGACATGACAAAACCGCGACTTTCGATGCCAACAACTTTTGTTACACCTTTATCTTTATAAAGCTCGTACATCTCGTCAGAGATCTCTTTTAAAGCTTCTGCCGATTTAAATAGTGTTGTAACATCACGAAAATTAACGCCCTTTATTGGCCAATCTGGAATACATCTCAGGTTGTCAAGTAATAGTTGTTTGTTCATTAGTGTATTTTTCTTTTTACTTTAGTTGCTTATTTATAATATAAAATGTTTTTTATTATAATGTTTTTATTGTCTTTTTTTTTCATTTCATCGACCCATTAATATTAATAGTACATTAATATCATTAGGACTAACTCCGGGTATTCTGCTTGCTTGTGCTAAAGTTTCGGGTTGTATACGCTCTAACTTCTGTCTGCATTCAGTAGAAAGGTCATGTATTTTGTTATAGTTAAAGTGCCCTTTTATCTTTATATTCTCTAAGCGGTGCATCTTTTCTGCAAAAATACGTTCACGTTCTATATACCCTTTATATTTCATTTTTATTTCGGTAGCCTCGATTATTTCTTCTTTTCTGTTAGTACATGTTTCTAAACATTCCTTTAAAGTAGGGAGAATGTTGGCCAAATCTGTTATAGTTACATTAGGTCTACCGATTAAATCGATTAATTTTGTAGTTCCCTTAATGGGAGAAGATCCTATTTTTTCTAACAAACTATTTACGTATTCAGGCTTTACAGTGTTATTATAAAAGAAGTTTTCTATGCGTAGAATATGTTCTTTTTTCTCTAACCACCAGTCGTAACGTTCACGTTTAGCTATTCCTAAAGTATATGCCTTTTCTGTTAAGCGAGCATCAGCATCATCTTGTCTGAGTAAAATGCGATACTCTGCACGTGAGGTAAACATACGATAAGGTTCATCAACACCTTTTGTAGTTAGGTCATCTATAAGCACTCCTATGTAACTTTCGTCCCTTTTCATTATAAAAGGCTGGTTATTACTGCATAAGTTAGCAGCATTAATGCCTGCTACTATTCCTTGTCCACCAGCTTCTTCGTAACCTGTAGTACCATTAACTTGCCCTGCAAAGAATAAACCTTCAATGATTTTAGATTCTAAAGAAGGTTTTAATTGGGTAGGATCAAAGTAATCATATTCAATAGCATATCCCGGTCTATATATCTTTGCATCGCTTAGAGCAGGAATTTGGTGTATTGCTTCTATTTGAATATCCCATGGCATACTTGATGAAAAGCCATTAAGATACATCTCGTTTGTATCAACTCCTTCAGGTTCAAGAAACAAAGGGTGTGATGATTTATCAGGAAAAGTTATAAGTTTAGTCTCTATAGAAGGGCAATAACGTGGTCCTGTACTCTGAATTTGTCCATTAAGTATAGGTGCTTCTGATAAACTATTACGTATGATTCTGTGTGCTTTTTCATTGGTATTAAATGTCCAACAAGGCATTTGAGGTAAAGAACGTTGTTTGCCAAAAAATGAGAATTGGTGGTAATCTGAATCGCCTGGCTGTTTTTCTGTATATTCAAAATGTACCGAGCGCTTATCTATACGTACAGGAGTACCTGTTTTCATGCGTGCTACAGTAATTCCCCAACGTGTTATGCTATCAGTAAAATTATGTACGGCAGGTTCTGATATTCGCCCTCCTTCTACTTGTTTATTTCCAATATGCATTAATCCGTTAAGGAAAGTTCCTGCTGTTATAATTACAGTACGTGCATACATATCTATACCCCAAATAGTTTTTACTCCTATAACTCTTTGTGCAGCTTCTTTAGAAGTGTTGCTCTTCTCTACAAGGAGTTCTGTAGCTTGATCTTGAAATATGTATAGGTTTTCAGTATTGTCTATTGTTTTCCTCCAATTATCAATATATTTTTGTCGGTCGCATTGTGCTCTTGGGCTCCAAACTGCTGGCCCTTTCGAACGGTTGAGCATACGAAACTGAATAGAGGAGGCATCAGTAATAAGTCCCATATACCCCCCTAGAGCATCAATTTCGCGTACTATTTGCCCTTTGGCTATTCCGCCTATGGCTGGATTACAGCTCATTTGGGCTATTTTGTTCATATCCATTGTCAGCAAACAGGTCTTTGCTCCCATGTTAGCAGCAGCAGTTGCTGCCTCGCAACCTGCATGCCCTCCACCTATAACAAGAACATCATATTGAAAAATCATTGTTTATACATTTTCTAATTTCTATGCAAAAGTAGGAAATTTAATCCGATTTCTTTTGTTTTCGCTTGGGTTAATCACTAAAATATAGTACTTTTGTACAGATTTTGTGCGTGGCAATACCAAGAAATTAGTATTTTATTACTATTTTGTTATATGCTTTTTGTGCAAATGTAATAAATAATAGCTTTTATAGCTTGTTATAATATAAATCTCCACAGTAAACGATAAAGAAATTCTAATAATTAAATAAAATCAAAATCAGTTCATTTATGTGGTTAATTAATTCACCAATTGGAAGAAAAGTGATAATGGCTGTAACAGGCTTTGCACTTATTCTATTCTTAACTTTCCACCTTTGTATGAATGTTGTGGCCTTTTTTTCTGGTGAGGGTTATAACATGGTGTGTGAATTTTTAGGTTCTAACTGGTATGCAGTTGCAGGAACAGTGGGGCTTGGAGCCTTGGCTGTAGTGCATATTGTGTATGCTTTTATCTTAACAGCACAGAATAGGCGTGCTCGTGGTAATGAACGTTATGCTGTAACAAGCCGTCGTCCTGAGGTAAGTTGGGCTAGTCAGAACATGTTAGTGTTAGGTTTGATCATCTTTATAGGTCTTGCTCTTCATCTTTATAACTTCTGGGGACATATGATGTTTGCAGAGTTAGCTAAGGTAGAGGTTGCTCATAGTCCTGCAGATGGTTTTGCTTGGATACAAGATACTTTTGCCAGTCCAGTTTATTCTATCCTTTATCTTATTTGGATTATTGCGATATGGTTTCATCTTTCTCATGGGTTTTGGTCGTCAATGCAAACCTTTGGATGGAGTGGTAAGATTTGGTTGAAGCGTTGGCAGTGTATAGGTTTAGTTTATGTAACTATACTTATGGCTATCTTTGCTTTTTTAGTACTTGCTTTTTGGTTAGGTTTTGCTCCTAGTATGTAAGTAGCTGTTATCCTAATTAATACCTAAGATCAATAAAAAGAAAAATTAAAGCATGAAATAAGATTATGACTAATCAAATAAATTCAAGGATTCCTGAGGGCCCAGTGGCCGAAAAATGGACCAATTATAAGAATCATCAACGTTTGGTGAACCCTAAAAATAAACTAAAGTTAGATATTATCGTTGTAGGTACAGGTCTTGCTGGTGCATCTGCAGCGGCATCTTTAGGCGAGATGGGATTTAATGTCTATAATTTTTGCATTCAAGATTCCCCTCGTCGTGCACACTCTATAGCAGCGCAAGGTGGTATTAATGCTACTAAGAATTATCAGAATGATGGTGACTCTGTTTATCGTTTATTCTATGATACGGTAAAGGGTGGCGATTATCGTGCTCGCGAAGCTAATGTTTATCGATTAGCGGAAGTTTCTAATGACATCATTGATCAATGTGTTGCACAGGGTGTTCCTTTTGCTCGTGAGTATGGTGGTATGTTAGCAAACCGTTCTTTTGGTGGTGCGCAGGTAAGTCGTACATTCTATGCTAAGGGGCAGACTGGTCAGCAGTTGTTACTTGGTGCTTATTCTTCGTTAAGTGCCCAGGTGCAAGCAGGAAAGGTTAAGCTATATACTCGTTATGAGATGGAAGATGTAGTTATAGTAGATGGTGCTGCTCGTGGTATTATAGCAAAGAATCTTGTAACAGGTAAGTTAGAGCGTTTTTCTGCAAATGCAGTAGTAATAGCTACAGGTGGTTATGGTAATGCTTATTTCCTTTCTACAAATGCGATGGGTTGTAATTGTACAGCGGCTATTCAGTGTTATCGTAAGGGAGCTTATATGGCAAATCCATCATACGTTCAGATTCACCCTACTTGTATTCCTGTACATGGTGATAAGCAATCTAAGCTAACTCTTATGTCAGAGTCTTTGCGTAATGATGGTCGTATTTGGGTTCCTAAAAAGCTTGAAGATGCTAAGGCTATTCAAGCAGGAACAAAGAAGGGGTCTGATATTCCTGAAGAGGATCGTGATTATTATTTGGAACGTCGTTATCCTGCTTTTGGTAATTTAGTGCCTCGTGATGTTGCTTCTCGAGCTGCAAAGGAGCGTTGTGATAAAGGTTTTGGTGTAAATAATACGGGTTTGGCTGTATTTTTAGATTTTTCTGAATCTATAGAACGCCTTGGTCTTGATGTTGTTTTGCAACGTTATGGTAATTTATTTGATATGTATGAAGAAATTACCAATGTTAATCCTGGAGAGGTTGCTAATGAGATAAATGGTGTTAAGTATTATAATCCGATGATGATTTATCCAGCTATTCACTATACTATGGGTGGTATTTGGGTTGATTATGAGCTGATGACTTCTATTAAGGGTTTATTTGCTATTGGTGAATGTAATTTCTCAGATCACGGTGCTAACCGTTTAGGGGCATCAGCATTGATGCAAGGTCTTGCCGATGGTTATTTCGTTTTACCTTATACTATTCAGAATTATTTGGCAGATCAGTCTCTTTGGGCTCATCTTTCTACCGATCTTCCTGAGTTTGATGAAGCAGAAAAGAAGGTAGAATCTGAAATGGATCGTCTATTGAGTATTAAAGGTAAGCGTTCTGTTGATTCTATCCATAAGGAGTTGGGTCATATCATGTGGGAATATGTTGGTATGGGTCGTACAGCAGAAGGTTTGCGTATAGGTCTTGATAAGTTGAAAGCTATACGAAAGGAGTTTGATACAAATCTTTTTGTTCCTGGAACTAAGGAAGGTTTGAATGTAGAACTTGATAAAGCTATTCATCTTCGTGATTTTATTCTTATGGGTGAGCTTGTAGCTAATGATGCTCTTTCTCGTAATGAGAGCTGTGGTGGACATTTTAGAGAGGAGTATCAGACAGAAGAAGGCGAAGCTAAGCGCGACGATGAGAATTTCTTTTATGTAGGTTGTTGGGAATATCAGGGCAATGATGAGACTGCTCCTATACTCCTAAAAGAGACCCTTGAGTATGAAGCAATAAAGGTACAAACACGTAATTACAAGAATTAATCATGGCAAAGACATTATCATTCACATTAAAATATTGGCGTCAGAGTGGTCCACAGGCAAAGGGATACTTTGATACCCGTGAGATGAAGAACATTCCAGACGACACTTCATTTCTTGAAATGCTCGACATTCTTAATGAGGAACTTATTAATGAAGGGCAAGAACCTTTTGTTTTCGATCACGATTGTCGCGAAGGTATTTGCGGTATGTGTTCGCTTTATATAAATGGGCACCCTCATGGTCCTGCAACAGGTGCTACTACATGTCAGCTTTATATGCGTCGTTTTAACGATGGTGATGTAATTACAGTAGAGCCTTGGCGTTCGGCAGCTTTTCCTGTAATTAAAGACTGTATGGTAGATCGTACTGCTTTTGATAAGATAATGCAAGCAGGTGGTTATACTACAGTGCGTACTGGTCAGGCTCAAGATGCTAATGCTATTCTTATTCCTAAGCAAGATGCCGATGAAGCTATGGATTGTGCTTCTTGTATAGGTTGTGGTGCATGTGTTGCCGCTTGTAAGAATGGTTCTGCAATGCTTTTTGTTTCTTCTAAGGTAAGTCAGTTTGCTTTACTTCCTCAAGGTAAGCCAGAGGCTGCAAAGCGTGTTAAGGCTATGATTGCTAAGATGGAAGAAGTAGGTTTTGGTAACTGTACTAATACTCGTGCTTGTGAGGCAGAGTGTCCAAAGAATGAGTCTATAGCTAATATAGCTCGCTTAAATCGTGAGTTTATTAAGGCTAAGTTGGCTGATTAAAAAAACTTTGTCTATAACAAAGACGAGGTGTTTTAACATTTTTTCTAATAGTATTTTATCCTATAGTTTGTATATCAAGCTATAGGATATTTTTTATTTTATAACTATTCTTTTTATCTATTCATTGAATATTGTGTGTTTTTTTACTAATTTTGTACACTTACTAAGCGTATAAATTAATAAAAATAATAGTAATGGCTGATAATAGACTTTCTGAAACCATAAAAAAGGTTTCTTATTCTTCTTATCATAAGCTTCCTTCTAAGGGAATATTTCTTTACATAAAGGCAGTTAAGGACGATAAAACTGTAGTTTTGAAAGCCTTAAAAGAAGAATTGCGTGATCGTGTTTTGTTTTGTAATGTCTTAAAAAAGGAATTTGAAATTTCTAAAAATCTTAGTCACCCTAATGTTGTTCGTTATAATGATATTGTTGAAACAGATGAATATGGTCTTTGTATAGAGCAAGAATATGTAGATGGTATTACATTGAAATCGTATTTATTAGAAGGGCATATTGATGACGATAAGATAGCTATTGTTAATCAGATAGCTTCTGCTTTGGAGTATATTCATGGACAAGGTGTTATACATCGTAACCTAAATACGTATAATGTTTTAATATCCACGCATGATAATGTAGCTAAGATAACCGATTTTAGTGTACTTTCGGTAGATGCTCTTAAGCCAGGTAGTGAAGCTATGCGTTTTATAGCTCCAGAACTAAAGGACGAAACAATAGCTGCTGATGCTTTAGTAGATATATATTCTCTTGGTGTAGTTATTAAATCTATGGGATTAACACTTGCATATAGTGAGCATATAAAACGCTGTTGTGCTTTTAAGCGTAGTGAGCGTTATGCTGATGTAGGCGAGTTTTTAGCCGATTTCAATAAATCAGGTTCGTCTATGTCTATGCCAAAGATTAGCGGTGGTATGGTAAAAGTGTTTGGATTAGTTATTATTCTTATATGTATAGTAATTGCCGTATTGTGTTTTAAAGATACGCTTTCCGTTGAGTTTGGTAAGATTAATTTATCTTCTTTATTTTCAAGAGATAAGGTAGAGGCTTCTGTTGATACTTTACAGGTTGATAAAAAGCCGAAGATAGAGGTAAGAAGAGATAGTTTTCCTACTACAGGAAAAATGGCTTTCTTAAAAACTATGAAGCCTGCTTTGTATAAGGATTTAGATGGTATTTTTTCTAAATTTGATAAGAAGGCTATGACGGTTGCTAATAAAACTAAGTTAAATGCACGTATAAAGGCTTATTATAAAGGTCTGATAGCTGCAAATGACACATTAGATAACGAGCAGCGTTTAGCACTTGATAATATTTTTGGTAATTATGTTAAAGCAAAAAAAGCTGCATTGAAGTAATTTAGGTTTCGCTCTGCTTTTGTAGTAAGTATGGCTGTAATAAGAGTGTTAGGTAATAGCAATAACTGAGCGGTTATTGTTAAATGATAGGCAAATATAGGTGCCTTGTAGGTCTTTTCTTTTATTGTTATAAAAGGTAATGTAAAGAAACAAGGCAATGTTATACTTGTTGTTTAGTAAAATTGTAATATGTTGTAAATGAGTACACTTACAGATAACTGCGACAAAACAAGGAAATTTATCACAGAGCATCTTACTGATAATATTCGCTCTTTAGCTCTTAAAGCTAATACTTATAAAGATATTAATATTTCTTTCGCACTTGATCAGATTGCTGGTTGGCAGAAAGCTTGCATAAAGTTGCCATCATGGGCAAATATTCAGGGTATTATTTATCCAAAGCATATTTCTTTAGAGCAGTGTTCCAGTGAGGTTACTGCCACGTATAAGTATCATCTTGTTAGACGTATTATTGGTAACTGTGATAGAGAAAAAGTTACTTTGTCTACCTCTTTGCTCGATCTTACTGGTGGTTTTGGCGTAGATTTCTCTTTTATGGCTCGAGCTTTCGACAAAGCAGTGTATGTAGAGCAGCAAGAAGAGTTGTGTGAAATAGCACAATATAATTTTGATCTTTTTCATTATGAGCGTACCCTCATAGAGATTGTTAATGCCGAATGTATTAACTATTTACATATAACAGATCCTGTTACTGTTATTTTTATCGATCCTGCACGTCGTGATTATAATGGTGGTAAAACGGTGTTTATATCCGATTGTAGTCCTAATATTATTCCCATAGAGGAAGAGTTGCTTTTAAAAGCACAGTATGTAGTAATTAAATTATCACCTATGCTCGATTGGCATAAAGCTGCGACTGATCTTTGTAGTGTGGGTGATGTTGTACGAGAAGTACATATTTTATCGGTAAAAAACGAGTGTAAGGAACTTCTTTTAGTTCTGCAATCTGAAGAAAAAGCGAGGCTTTTAGGGCTTTCACCGTCAAATATAAATATATTTTGTGTAAACGATGATCAGGTAGTAAGTTTTTCTATCGAAGAGGCTAAAAATGCTGTTTTACGCCTTTTTACCGAACAATTGCAGATAGGTATGTATCTTTATGAACCTAATTCTTCGTTGATGAAAGCAGCTTCTTTTGGTGTTATTACTCAAAAATATCCAGTATATGCTCTTGCTCCTAACTCTCATTTATTTGTTTCTTTCGATGAAATCGCTAATTTTCCTGGTAGATCGTTTGTAATAACAGGTTTTTCTTCGTTTAATAAAAAGAGCCTTAAACGCTTTTTATCTGGTCTTTCTAAAGCAAATATAGCTACTCGAAACTTCCCCCAAACTGTTAGTGAGCTGCGTAAACGGCTTAAATTAAGCGAAGGTGGTAAGGATTATTTATTTGCTACCACGCTTATTAACGGTGAGCATTATATGATAAAGTGTGCTAAAATATAGCTTTTAAATATACAAAAACGCATCAATCTTGCTTATATCTATAACTGTCTGTATGTTAATGGAATATCTTTTTGTTTGAAAAATAGGTTATTTTTGATATAAAAATAGATTAAAAATACTACAAAAATAAATTATTTTTTAATTCGGTATTTTACTTATAGCAATAAAAAAGGTATCCTTTTCTTTTCTTTAAGAATACCTTTTCTTTTTCTTTAATTGTACTTTGCTTATTATTATGGTATAATATTTCTTTTAAGGATGTTGTTATATCAGTTTCTTTTATAATTAGTAAAAATGTCTTTATATTTACTGTTTATACGTTTTCTCGATATATTTATTTGCTCAATATTTATGATTATAGCGAGTAAATAGTTAGTTTTGTTTAAATAAATTACATATCGAAGAGATTAGGCTGCATAGGATTAGCAGATTGATAATTGCGCCCAAGATGTTCATAAGCCAGTTGTGTAGCAACACGTCCACGTGTTGTTCGTTTAATAAATCCTTCCATTATGAGAAATGGTTCGTATACTTCTTCTACTGTTCCACTGTCTTCTCCTATAGCAGTAGCAATAGTAGAAACTCCAACAGGGCCACCTCCAAACTTATCGATGATGGTAAGTAATATTTTATTGTCTATTTCATCAAGTCCGTATTGATCGATGTTAAGTGCTTGTAGAGACATTGTGGCTATGTTTGGAGTAATTGTTCCGTTGCCTTTTACTTGTGCAAAGTCGCGTACACGGCGTAATAAAGAGTTGCATATACGCGGTGTGCCACGTGAGCGAAGAGCTATTTCTTCTGCAGCTTCGTCTATTATAGGTACCTTTAGTAGTGCAGCCGATCGTTTAATAATGCGTTGAATAGTTTCTGCGTTATAATATTCTAAGTGCATATTTATACCAAATCGTGCTCGTAATGGTGCTGTAAGTAACCCACTTCTTGTAGTAGCTCCTATTAAAGTAAATGGGTTAAGTTCTATCTGTATGCTGCGTGCAGATGGTCCTTTGTCTATCATTATATCAATGCGATAATCCTCCATGGCAGAGTATAGGTATTCCTCTACAACAGGTGATAGGCGATGTATTTCATCTATAAATAAAACATCATTAGGCTCAAGACTGGTAAGAATGCCAGCTAAGTCGCCCGGCTTGTCAAGTACAGGTCCTGATGTTATTTTAAATCCTACTCCAAGCTCATTAGCAATAATATTGCTTAATGTGGTTTTGCCTAATCCGGGAGGTCCATGTAGTAGGGTATGATCTAAAGGTTCTCCTCTATATTTAGCAGCTTCTACGAAGACACTAAGGTTTTCTACTACCTTGTCTTGTCCGCTAAAGTCGCTAAACTTCAGTGGTCGTAGCGCATTTTCAAAATCTTTTTCAGCCGATCGTAATCGTTCTTCTCTTATATCAAAATCTTCAGTCATCTATATTTGGTTAATTATAATGTGATATAATCATATTTTGCAGCGAATAATCCTTCACTTCTTAAGTTCTCTTTAATAGTCTTAATGGCAAGTTCCGACTGATCTATCCCTATCCATTTCCTGCCTAAGCGATTAGCAGCTTTTAGAGTTGTACCTGAACCTGCAAAGCAATCTAATACAATAGAATTTATTGATGAAGATGCTTTGATAATAAAATGTAAAAGGTCTTCATTCTTTTGGGTAGGATAAATAGGATATTGAGGATCTTTAAAATCCCAAATATCTTGCGCTTTTTTCCCTATTCTATCGTCTGCATAGTTTATTTTGCGTGGATTCCCATTGCTTGACCATTCTATTAATCCTTTTTTATCCAATTGTTCTAATTCCTCAATAGAAGTGCGCCAATGTCTCCCTTTAGGAGGGTATATGCCTTTAAAAGGAAGTGAGGTTTTGCCTTTAGTTTCTCCAGGAGCGTGAAGAGGAACCGTGGTATATCTCCTGCCATTTGCATCTATCTTATTATAGCGTTTGATTATTTCATCTTCAGAATATTCAAATATAGGATTATTCCATATAGGATTATCTCCTTTAGTATAAAAAAGAATCATATCTTTTATGTTACCGTATCCTATTTTTTGAAAATTTTTAGGATTACATTTTATGCGAGTGATGTCATTTCTAAAGTTTTCTATACCAAAAATACTATCTAACATCACCTTTATATAGTGTCCAATTTTGTAGTCTATATGTAGATAAAACGACCCTTTATCTGATAATAATAGGTATAAGAGTTCTATGCGTTTTCTTATATATGTTAAATAGTTTCTCCCTTTTAGCGTGTCAGTATAAGCAATATTAGCATCATTCGATTTACTAATAGTAGCAACTCTTCCTCCAGAGTCTATGGAAAATGTCCCTCCAGTAGCAAAAGGAGGGTCTATATATATAAGATCTATTTTTCCTTTATAGCCTTTATCTAAAAGGAGCTGTAGACCATCAATATTGTTACCTTTTATAAGTAGATTTTTCATAAGTTTAAAGAGAGTAAACAAAGTCTTTTAATAACAATGCACTCATTATATTAAGACTGTTGGTTGTAATAGTTGTATACATTTTCTTTCTACTTTTTATATATAGGACACCATCTAAAATAGCTACTTTTATGACATCTTTATTTGTTGGAGTATTAAGTGTTGTTATTGCATCTAAGAACTGATCGTTTTGGTGTCCACCTTCATCTGTAATGAATTTAGCCTCACCTATGATATATTTATTTTTGCGTTTAGCAATGAAGTCTAACCCTTTATTTCTATTATAGCCTAAATATTTATGTGCAAATTCTTTTAAAGATTGGTCTGTTCCTTTCAGAATAGCAAAGTCTTTTGCATTTAAGAAAGCATCTTCTTCAATAGGTAAGCAGCCTAAAGTACCAGAGTTTAACCAGTTTGTAAATAGTGGTCCTATCTGTCTGTTAGTCTCTTTTGGTTGTGTACATCTTTCATATAGTTTATCAAGTCCTAATTCTCTAATACGTCCACAAATTCTATTGACAGTTAGTGGATTCATTTCTACTGCTGATTTTTCATGTTTAAAGAAAGAAACATAACTATCTTTTATAGGAAACAGCTTTAAATTTAATAAAGATTTGAAAAGTTCTACGTTATTATAAGACTTGTAATATTCCTCAATATCATGCCAAATGTCCTTATTTATTTCACGAATAGAGTCAGGACTTAGAGGATATACAGAGAATAACTGGTCTAAATAATCTTTTTGTTTAGCTAACTCAATACTATATTTTGTGAAAATATTCATTTGCTATAGTTATGTTTAATTGAAAGTCAAAGGTACAAAAAAAAACTCAAAATGAGTATTATACGAGTATTATACATGTTTATAGTATACATATATGGGAAAAAATGTCTACTTTTGCACACATAATCATTCACCTATTTTATTTAGATAAACTGTGAGTATAAGTAAGAAACTTTTGTATCGTGAGATCATCGATTATGTAATGATAGCCGTAGGTATGATGTCATATGCTATAGGTTGGGCTATTTTTTTATTGCCAAATAATATTGGTAATGGTGGGGTAGCAGGTCTTTCATCTATTATTTATTGGGGTACAGGTACACCTATTACCTACACTTATTTCTTAATGAATGTTGTTTTATTAGCAATAGCACTCAAGGTTTTAGGTTGGCGCTTTTGTGTTCGTACTATTTATGGTGTAGTAACGTTAACTATTTGCACATGGCTTGTGAGGCATTTCTTTCCTCATCCAATGATTCTTCATTCACAACCTTTCATGGTAACTATAATAGGAGGTCTGTTCTGTGGTGTTGGTGTTGGTTTTGGATTGGCATTTAATGGCAGCTCAGGAGGGTCTGATATTGTAGCTGCAATGGTTAATAAGTATCGTAATATTTCGTTAGGGCGTGTTATCTTGTTAGTAGATATTATTATAGTAACGCTTAGCTATCTTGTTTTACATGACTGGGAACATGTTATTTATGGATATATAACATTGTTTACTATAGCCTTTGTTGTAGATCAGGTTGTGAGTGTAGGTAGGCAGTCGGTACAGTTTCTTATTATATCAGAACGTTATGAAGAAATAGCAGAGAAGATATCAGGTGGTGCAATACCACGCGGTTGTACTTTTCTTGATGCAGAAGGCTATTATACAGGTCATAAAACAAAACTTATTCTTACGGTAACGCGCAAGAGAGAGGCACCAGCAATGTATAGATTAGTAGATGAAATAGATCCGCATGCATTTGTAACACAAAGTCAGGTAACAGGTGTTTATGGTAATGGTTTTGATCGTTTAAAGGTTAAACATAAAAAGAGGTCTTTAAAGCAAAATAAAGAGTGAAAGTGTATGTTAGCGTTTTTATAGACGTAGCTTTTTAATAGTTTTGGCAAAATGATGTTCTAAAGCGTTATATATTATACATTTCTTCTTATATTTGTTGGAGCAATAATAATTTTATAAGTATGTTAAAAGTATTACTTCAATTATGGTGGACACAAAAGAGGCGCACCTTCGATTGGAAGAAAATGGGTATATTGATCTATTTTTTCTTATGTATAGTGATAATGATAGGTGGTTTCCTTTTTGAGGTAAATGCTAATATCACTAAGATTTTACACGATAGAACATTACAAATAGCAGCTGTTCCCATTGCATTGGGGAGTATTCCTATTTGCCTTATGTCAATGTTTATGATGAAGATAGAGGAGAATGGTATGGATAATGCTATCAAATCTCGTCCTATATCAAAACTAACGTGGGGTCAGTTTATCGTAGCTTCGAGTGTAATAGATTATTGGACAGCCTTTCCACCCATACTCACAGGTATAGTGGCTTGCCTTATTATGCCTATTGGGTATGCTCTATTAACCTTTGTTTTGGCATATATCCTTAGTACAACGATGGCACTTTTTGTTACTAGTGTGCGTTTATCCAATAATTATCTCTTAAGAATTGCTACTTGGATAGGCTTTGTTTGTTTCCTTATGTTTATTACATTTGTAATGATATTTGGCATATCGATGCTTACAGAGGTAGCTTTAGCCTTTGAGATAGGTATTATTACAGTGTTATATGCTTGTAGCTTGTTTGTTTTTATTTATAATTTAGATAATTATAATGAGCAAAAAGAGTATAAAAGAAGTAGTAGGAAAAATAGTAAGGTAGGGCGTTTTACGATGGAATGGGCTGCTTTATGGCGTACAAAACGTTTTAAAAATCCCATTATTTTATTTCTATTGTTATTTACAGGAGATCTTTATCTGCTGGTAAATCTAAATGAAACAGATATGGGTTGGTCAGCTATGTCAAGCTATTATTTATTCTTTATTTTTATTATTCTTTACGCTCCATTTATGTTGGGGCAGTTTATGTTAGGCATAGAAGCAAATTTTATCGACGGACTCTTTACTAAGCCTTATGTACTTGAGGAGCATTTAAACACGAAATATTACTTTTTTATGTGCTTAAATGTTGCTTCTTCGTTGTTATTGTTACCTGGTGTATTCTTTAATTTATGGAGATTAGACCTTATAATAGTATCTGTAGTCTTTAGTTTTGCCGTCGATCTGTTGCTATTTATTACTTGTTTAAAATCGAAGAGGATAGATCTTTTCTCCAGTGGGTTCTTTAATTATCAAGGTGCTAATATGGGTTTTAATGTATATGGATTAATGCCTATTATAGGAGTAGTGGTCTATATAGCCCTACTAACAATGCTTCCGTCCTTTTATATGGCAGAGGCTGTCCTGTGTATGATAGGTGTTTTAGCCTTCATGTTTCACAAACGAGTTATTAAAATGTTAGTAAATAGATTTATGAAGCAAAAGTATGCCCGCTTAGAAGAGTTGAGAAAGTAAGAAAATAAACGACTAAAAAATACGACAAACGATGGAAATTCAGATTAGTAACCTTAAAAAGCAATATGGTGATAATACAGTATTGGATATAGAAGCCTTAACAATCCAAAGTGGGGAGTTGGTGGGCTTAGTAGGTAATAATGGTGCAGGCAAAACTACTTTGATGCGTCTTATGCTCGATTTAATACAGAGTACAGAAGGTGAGGTGCTTATATCAGGTAATAAAGTATGTGATACAGATGTATGGAAAAATTGGGTTGGCTCTTTTATAGATGGTAGTTTTTTGATTGATTTTTATACACCAGAGGAGTATTTTGAATTTATTGCTAAGGTATATCATATCCAAGAGCCTATTCTTAAACAGCGTTTAGCTGAATTTTATGATATAGATAGGGGTGAAATACTTGGTACAAATAAGCTAATTAAAGATTTTTCGCAGGGTAATAAGCAAAAGATAGGTATTATAGGTGCAATGATAATTGCCCCTAAAGTGTTGATATTAGATGAACCTTTTAATTATTTAGACCCTTCGTCTCAAATCTTTGTAGCTAAAAAAATACAGAATATTTGTAGCGAAAATGGTACAACAGTACTTATATCCAGTCATAATATTCAGTTTATAGCAGATATTTCTACTCGCATTCTTTTACTTGAAAAAGGGAAAGTGGTTAATGATATTAGTCATAAAGATGGTAATATACTTAAGGAAATTAATGAGTATTTTGAGCAAAAGTAGTTTTATTGTTTTTATAAAAAAAACTTTTGCCCCAAAGTTTTATAAGTTTATTATTTAATAATAGTAATATATATGTTTTTTATATGTATTTGTAAATGACATATAATTTTATTATTTGCGACTTATTTCTAATGCTTTTTTTATAATATGGCTTTGCTCATTCCATATTCTGAAGTATTCATTTGTGTCCCAAAGATCCCTAGCTATAAGAGCTTTTAATTGTAGTTTTATATATTTTTGAGTGTTTTGCAGCTCTTGGTCATCTTTAGCTTCTATCTTTTGCTTCTTTCCTTCTGTTATAATTTGATTGATAAGCGATAAAGGTATAGTATAGTTTCTATTGAAAGTTTCGAATGATTGGTATGTATTTTTTAGCTGTTTACGATTTTGATCTGCATATTTTAGATATGCATTCATAATTATATTCTTAATGGCTAATTGTCGATGTAATCTTGTATATTGCGTTGTGTCAAGTGGAACAAATACATCTGGCATTATTCCCCCACCACCATACACTAATCGATGTTGTCTTTTTGTATAAAACTTTTGTGATTTATCAAAGTGTATACTGTCAGGATTTGTTAGTTCACCATGTTTCAATCTGTTTTCAATATCCATATCATAATCCTCTTGATAACCTTTTTTATAAGGCTTTTGAATGCATCTTCCACTTGGAGAATAATAATGAGCTATGGTAAGACGTATCATGCTTCCATCAGGCAAATCAATGGGGCGTTGTACTAATCCTTTGCCGAATGTACGGCGTCCTATTATAATTCCTCTGTCATTATCTTGTATAGCACCAGACACTATTTCACTTGCAGAAGCTGTAAACTCATTTACAAGGATATATATCTTTATATCTTTTAGTTTTCCTTTACCATTTGAGCGAAACTCTTGTTGCTTCATATTTCGTCCTTTAGTGTATACTATCATATCCCCATCTTTTAGGAATTCATTCGCAATTTGTACGGCAGCTTGTAAATATCCACCTCCGTTGTCTTGCAAATCAATGATTAATTGTTTCATTCCTTTGTGCTGAAGTGTGTCAATAGCACTCATAAATTCAGTATAAGTTTTTGCTCCGAAGCTGCTCCATCGTATATATCCTATTTTTGGACGAATCATATACGCAGCATCTATTGTGTGTACAGGGATTTTAGAACGAGTAACAATAAAATGTAAATGTTCTTTTGTTCCGCGCCGTATAATGGTTAGTTTTACCTTTGAGCCTTTAGGGCCGCGTAGTCGTTTCATTATGTCTATTTTATCCATCTTTACACCGGCAATAGTGGTGTCGTTAACAGCTACTATGCGATCACCAGATGAAATACCTACTTTCTCAGACGGTCCTTTTACTATTGGCTGAACAACTACTAAAGTGTCATTAATCATATTAAACTGTATACCTATGCCTTCAAAGTCGCCTTCTAAAGGTTCATTCATCGCTTTTGTTTCCTTTGCATCGGAATAAGTTGAATGAGGATCTAATTCTTTAAGCATTCCTCGTATAGCATTTTCTGCCAATTTTTCTTCGTTTACAGAATCTACATAAAGAGAATTTATAGCCATTTCGGCGAGTTGAAGTTTGCGAAGAGGTGAGTTTTTTCCAAAATTAAACTTTATTTGTGCTAAAGAATATATAGGAAATAGTGTGATAAGTATTATTAATATGGTTGTTTTTTTCATTACTTTGTGGCTTTTTAGTAAGTGTAATTATGTTTTATATATGTTGATAAGTATGTGTTTAGCTATTGAAAAGTTTGTGTTTTTACTAACTATCTTCGTCAATAACGTCTTCTTCTACGACGAGATTATCTATAATAAAATTTTGTCTTTCCATGGTGTTCTTACCCATATAGTATTCTAAAAGCTTTTGTACCTGATCTGTTTTATGAAGTGTTACTTGTTCTAATCGCATTTCTGGACCGATGAAATGTATAAATTCGTCAGGCGATATTTCGCCTAATCCTTTAAATCGTGTAATTTCTGG
Organism: Prevotella amnii CRIS 21A-A; assembly: GCF_000177355.1. Classification (NCBI taxonomy): domain Bacteria; kingdom Pseudomonadati; phylum Bacteroidota; class Bacteroidia; order Bacteroidales; family Prevotellaceae; genus Prevotella; species Prevotella amnii. Next base: position 31,369 of record NZ_ADFQ01000016.1, on the reverse strand, counting down.
TTCAGGTGCTAAGTCGTTAATAGCTTCTAATCGTTCCTCTTCAGAGTAGCAATAGCGTGTAATAAAGTCATTTTTCTTTTCACCTTTTACTCTGTTTTGGTCAGCTTCTATGATTGTTTTTTTGTTTTTTATTTTTGTTCTTCGGTTACGTATTCTAAATAAAGGTGTTTGTAAAACATATACATGTCCTTTCTTAATTAGTTCGGGAAAGAACTGTAGGAAGAATGTAATAATTAGCAATCTGATGTGCATACCATCGACATCGGCATCTGTAGCTACTATTATTTTGTTATACCTTAGTGTATCAAGTCCTTCTTCTATATCTAAAGCGGCTTGTAAAAGATTAAATTCTTCATTTTCATATACCACTTTTTTTGTAAGTCCAAACGAGTTAAGTGGTTTTCCTCTTAGTGAGAATACTGCTTGTGTATTAACATCTCTACTTTTGGTAATAGACCCACTTGCAGAGTCGCCTTCTGTTATAAAGATAGAGCTTTCTTCTTTTCTATCATTCTTTATATCGCTAAAGTGTATACGGCAGTCTCGTAGTTTTTTATTGTGTAGATTAGCTTTTTTTGCTCTTTCGCGTGCTAACTTTGTTACACCTGCCATCGCTTTTCGTTCCCGTTCTGTTTCTTTTATTTTATTCTCTAAAATATCAGCACAGTCTTCTTTATGAATATGTAAGTAGTTATCAACATTAAGTTTTATGAAATCGCCTATATATTTGTTTATGGTGTCTCCGTTAGGTTCCATAAGTGTGCTTCCTAACTTTACTTTTGTTTGTGATTCAAAGATAGGTTCTTCTACGTTTATAGCTATGGCTGCTACTAATCCATTTCTAATATCTATGTATTCGTATTTGCCATAGTATTCTTTTATGGTTTTAGCAATATGTTCTTTAAACGCACTTTGATGAGTTCCTCCTTGTGTGGTGTGTTGTCCGTTTACAAACGAGTAATATTCTTCACCATACTGATTTGTATGAGTAAATGCTATCTCTATATCCTCTCCTTTCATGTGTACGATAGGGTATAACGGATCAACGGTCATATTATCGGTTAGTAAATCTTTCAAACCATGCCTACTTAATATACGGCGTCCATTGTACATGATGGTTAGTCCCGTATTTAAGTAAGTGTAATTTCGGAGCATTGTTTCTACTATTTCATCAAGAAATTTATAGTTTTTAAATAGAGTGTTATCAGGTTCAAAATATATAAAAGTTCCGTTTTCATCGTTGCTTTTAGACGTTTTGTCGTCTTTCAAGCAGCCTTTTTCAAAGCATAGATGTCTTACTTTACCATCGCGGAAACTTTTCACCTCAAATTTAGAGCTTAAAGCGTTTACAGCCTTTACACCAACTCCGTTTAGTCCGACACTTTTTTTGAAAGCTTTAGAATCGTATTTACCTCCTGTGTTAAGCATAGAAACGGCTTCAATGAGCTTTCCTTGTGGAATGCCACGCCCGTAATCGCGTACTGTAACACGAAGATTATCTTCTATATCTATCTCTATTCTGTTGCCAGCTTCCATTTTAAACTCGTCAATAGAGTTGTCTATAACCTCTTTTAGTAAAACGTAAATACCATCTTCTGGTAGCTTTCCATCACCTAATCTTCCTATATACATACCGGGACGTGTACGAACATGTTCCATATCTGAAAGATGTCGTATGTTATCATCGGTGTATTGTACTATGTTTTTAGTTTCTTCTACCATATTGATTTTTAGTTTTACCTTTTTAGAGGTTATGAAAAGTTTTCTTTATGAGATAATGTTATGGTGTCTTTTTATAGTAAGCTCTTTTTAAAGCATCGACGTCTTTTGTGAATTTCAGGTGATAGAGGTCCCCACTGATTTTGTATATTTTCGTTGGTTTCCATTTCTACTTGTGTTTCTCCCCATTTGAATCCAGCTTTATTAAATCGTGGAATTAAGTCGCTAAAGAGAAGAGCATTTGCTCCTTTTGTGCGATATTCGGGTAAAACACCTACTAATAGACAGTCGACACCTTCAGTTTTGTTAAACTTAATAGCTTTCAACAAATCCCACCAACCAAAAGGAAGCAGCCTTCCTCTATGGCATTTTTGAAGAGCCCTGCTTAGCGAAGGTATAGTTATTCCCATGCCTGCAATAGCATCGTTTTTATTTCCGTCTACTATAACTGTTATGAAATCGAGGTTAGCAAAAGGGAAATACATGTTTACGTATTGATCTATTTGCCTGTCGGTAAGCTGTGAATATCCATACAGGTCTTTGTAGGTTTTGTTTACTATCTCGAACAGCTTGCGTCCATATCCTTTTTCAAAGACATCTTTTTTAGTAAGTTTTTTTACTCTAAGATTATATCTTTGTTGTATCATTTTTGCTATTTGAGCATATTTTTCAGGAACTCCATAAGGAATAGTAATGAATTGTTCGATGTAATCGTTGTCTTTCTCCCAGCCTCCAAGCTGTTCTAAGTGTTTAGGATAATAATCATAATTATAAATAGTAGCCATTGTGCCGAGCTTGTCAAATCCCCATATCAGCATACCCTCTGGGTCCATATCGGTAAAGCCTAATGGCCCTACTATTTGTTCCATTCCTTTGCTTTTACCAAATTCTGCTACAGCATTTAGCAATGCTTTAGACACTTCTATATCATTTATAAAGTCGATCCAGCCAAAGCGGACATTTTTTATTTTCCATTTTTCGTTAGCTCTATAATTAATAATAGCTGCTACACGTCCTGCGAGTTTACCATCTTTATAAGCAAGATAATATTCTGCTTCACAAAAGTCGAACGCAGCATTCTTATCTTTAGATAGTGTGTTCATATCATCGCTAAACAAGTTAGGAACATCGTAGGGATTGTTTTCGTAAAGATCATGGTGGAAATCAATGAAAGTTTTTAAATCTTTCTTTGTTTCAACCTTTTTTATTTTTATTAATGACATTGTTATATTATGTTATTATAAATTTTTAAAACATGCAAAAATAGTAATTAATATGCAAAAAGCCAAACAACATTATCTTTTTTTAATAACGACATATTTGTCTAATAGGTTATGTTAGGTATTGTTAAGGTGTTAAATATATGTTTTATAATAGTATTTGTAATGTAGATATAAATAGGATATTAGAAGAGGTAAATGGAACTTTTAAAAGTAAGGAAGTATATGTTTTGTTTTACGAAAGATTACCTTTATAGCGAACATCAGCAAACTATTAAAGAGCAAAAGATGTTATATTGTACTCAAAAATAGACTATTTTTACATGATTTTTAATTTATTTTTCATATAAAAATAGTTTATTTTTCAAATCATTTTATAATGTATTGATATGTAGTAGTTTATGTTTAGGTTGGAAAGATGTGATTTTTAGCTATAAAATTGTGGACTTTTTATATGGAAGAGTAGGAGGGTAGGTGAATTTAGGGCAAACGTTTGCACAAGGGTTATGTGTTGATTTGTATCATTTTCCTTTATAGGTTAAAAAACAAAATGTAATTTTATCATGCGATATGATGTAGTGTTGCCTAAAATTATTTAAGGCAGTCTTCAGCATGAGCTGTTATTTTTATTTATTAATACAACCTTTATATACTATTATTTATTAATCGATCAAGATATGAAAATTCGTACTTTTACCTATTCAGCAGCCGTAGTATTGCTGCTATCTGCTTGTGCTAAGAGCAGCGATCTTGGCATTACAGGAGAAGAACCTAATCCGCCTAAGCCAAAAGTAGAGGAAGTTGGGGTATCTCAGGGGTGGCCTAAAGACTATGAAGGGGTGATGCTTCAAGGTTTTTCTTGGGACTCTTTTGATGATACTAAGTGGACAAATCTATCCAGTCAGGCAGATGAGCTGTCTAAGTATTTTTCACTTATTTGGGTACCACAGAGCGGCGATTGTAATACTCCTTATAAAAATATGGGGTATATGCCAGTATATTATTTTAAGCAAAATTCCAGTTTTGGTACAGAATCAGAGCTTAGGGAAATGATAAAAACTTTTAAAGAAAAAGGTACTGGTATTGTTGCAGATGTAGTTATTAACCATCGTAACAATCTTGGTGCAGGTGGTTCTTGGGTAGATTTTCCTGTCGAGACATATAAGGGTGAGACTTTTCAAATGTTGCCAACCGATATTGTTGCTAATGATGATGGTGGAAACACAGCCAAACAAGGATATAAGCTAAGCATAAATAATGATGAAGGAGCTGATTGGGGTGGTTGTCGCGACTTAGATCATAAAAGCGAGAATGTACAAAAGGTTATAAAAGCTTATTTGAAATATCTTAAAAACGACCTTGGATATACCGGTTTTCGTTATGACATGGTAAAAGGATATGATGGTTATCATGTAGGTAATTATAATGATGCAGCAAGTATTGAGTTTTCTGTAGGTGAATATTGGGACAATAATGAGGCTATAAAGATTTGGATAAATCGTACAAATAGAAAGAGTGCTGCATTCGATTTCCAGTTTAGATATAATGTGCGAGATGCAGCAAATAATGGAGATTGGACAAAACTTAACACGGAGAACAACTTAATACACGATGTTAATTTCAGAAGATATGCTGTAACTTTTGTAGAAAACCATGATATGCAGGATCGTGGCAATGCCAGTGGATATACAAAAGATCCTATTAATAATAACATATTAGCAGCCAATGCCTATATGTTAGCCATGCCAGGCACTCCATGTGTTTTTCTTCCGCATTGGAAAAAATATAAGGAAGAAATAAAGTCTATGATAGATATTCGCAAAACAGTAGGTATAACAAATATGTCCGATTATAAAATACTTACTTCAGAGCATGATCTGTTCAGAGCAGAAGTTACGGGTAAAAACGGAAAACTTATTGTTTGTGTAGGTACAAAAGCTGGTAAAGAGTCGGCAGAAGCAGGGTATACTAACGTTCTTAATGGTAAGAACTATGCTTATTTATTGGAAAATACAGGTAAATACGCAGGTAATACAATATTATTTGATAAGTCAGAAGGCACATATTATAATAGTGTAGCGGTAAAAGTGAGTTCGCCAGCTACAGCAAAAAGTGCTAAATTAGTATATACTTTAGATGGTTCTGACCCTTTAGTAACTTCTTCTGCTGTGCCTGATAATGGCATAATTACTTTGGACAAGACAGCAACATTATCGGTGGGTATTGTTCAAAATGGTGCTATTACTACAATAGTACGTCATAAGTATACCGTTTTATCTTTTACACCTCATAAGGCAAGAGTTTATTTTAAGAAGCCAGCAGACTGGAACGAGGTGTATATATGGGCATGGGACGCTGATAATTCGGCTTTGTTAGGTGTTCAGTGGCCAGGAGTTTCAATGCATGCTACTACTATAAATGGTGAGAGTTGGTATTATTACGACTTTGATATTAACAAAGGAGGATATACTGTAAATGTGATTTTTAACCAAGGGAAAGTGGCAAATGCGGTGCAAACAAAGGATATAGTTGGTGTTAGCAAAGATACGTACTATGAGCTTGGTGCGGCAGATGATACAGGTAAATATAGTGTAGTAGACGTTACTTCAAAGCATTAATATATAGGTGTTTACCATTATAAATGGTAAAAGGAGATGCTATAAATTAATGCAGATAACTGCAATATATAGTTCTAAAAGAGCAGTGAAGGTTCTTTTAGGTTTTATAAAAATAATCACCGAAAAGTTATTATAATCTAACTTTTCGGTGAAATTTCTTTTTAAGGAATTGTAATATAATATTTTTATCTTTGCTTTTATCTACTTTTATAAAGGTAACACAAAACTGTGTGAGTAAAACTTTTAAAAGATAGCATTATATAAAATATTCCTTATAATGATATAAAAGCAGTACCTTTGTAAAAGTATTTTATATGTTAAGGTGAAAAAGATTATGCAAATAAGAAAGAGTATGATGTTTCAGGAACGAAAGCAAAGTATTTTTCAGTGCCCTATATGGGTAACTGTTTTTGCTCTTATAGCAGCTATAGTATGGGGGTGGGCTTATCCATTAATAAAAATAGGGTTTAGAGAGTTTCAAATTACTACTTCCATGACAGGGAGTAAGATGCTTTTTGCTGGGGTAAGGTTTTTTATTTCAGGATTGATAATCCTCGTTATAGCACAACGATTGCATCGCTCTTTTTCTGTTAGCAAAACTTCTGACTATTATTTTATTTTTGTTTATTCTCTGCTTAATACTACTCTTCATTATGCATTCTTTTATTTTGGTTTATCACATAGTCAAGGTTCTCGTGCTGCTTTACTCAATTCCTTAGGTGTGTTTGCAGTAGTTATTCTTGCTTGCTTATTTTTTAAAAGCGATAAGATGACTAAAAACAAGTTGTTTGGTTGTATTATAGGTTTCGCTGGTCTTGCTATGTTAAATCTTGGCGATACTTCAAAAGAGACAGATTATTCTATATTGGGCGACAATTTAATAGTTCTTAATGCTTTATGTTCTGCTTTTGCGTCGTTACTCACCCGCAGTTTGAGCCATAGAGTAGATATCTTTGTAGGAACAGGTTATAGCCTTGCCTTAGGTGGTGCTTTGCTTGTAGTGTTTGGACTGCTTGCAGGAGGTACTTTCCCTATAATTACTACTTGGGGTGTTGTGATATTGCTGCTTCTAATAGGTATTTCTACAACTGGTTTTGCTTTATATAACAAGCTAATCAGCTGTAATCCTGTAGGAAAAATAGCTATTTACAATTCGCTAATTCCTATTATAGGAGCTATCTCTTCTTGTTTATGCCTTAATGAGACCTTTTATTGGAAATATGTTTTAGCAGGTACTTTTGCCACAATAGGTATTTATATTATTAATAGGAGTAAATAGTATAAAAGGAAAGCAATGAAAGGTAATTATTAATATTTTTTCGTTTAAGTAGGTTGTTTCAGCTAATTCTCGTAATATATAGTGTTACTATCTTACTTTTTAGAATAATCAAAACCAACTAAATATTTTGTCTTTTATACAGTTTGCTGTATCTTTGCAAACGTTTAATAGTTATTTGAATGGATAAGAAACAAATTCTTCTTATTAATGATGTAGCAGGATATGGTAAGGTGGCAACAGCAGCTATGCTGCCTATCTTGTCTTATTTTGGTAACCCTGTGTATAATCTGCCCACTGCTTTAGTCTCTAATACATTAGATTATGGTAAGTTTAAGATTTTAGAAACTACTAATTATATTAAGGAAGTTTTTCCTATTTGGAAAGAACTAAACTTTAGTTTTGATGCTATTGCTACAGGATTTATCTGTTCGGAACATCAGGCTAAAATAATTTCAGCTTATTGTCGTGAACAAGAAAAGAACGGAACAACTATCTATGTAGACCCTATTATGGGTGATGAGGGAAAACTTTATAATGGTGTTACTCCTTCTACTATTATTTCTATGCGTGAAATGATAAGTGTGGCTCACCTTACTTTTCCTAATTATACAGAGGCTTGTTATCTCACAGGGGCATCTTTCTCGGAAAAGGGAGTAACTAAAAAAGAAGCAAAAGAGCTGTTAGACAATTTATGTAGAATAGGCACAAGGTCGGCTTTAATAACATCTATAACTGTAGATGGTCAGCCCTCTGTGGTGGGTTATAACCATATTGATGATGATTATTTCACACTTCCTTATACAGAAATTCCTGTCCACTTCCCCGGTACAGGAGATATTTTCTCTGCTATCCTTATAGGTCATCTGCTACGAGGTGAAGCTCTTGTTAGTAGTACTCGTAAAGCTATGGACGGGGTATATATGCTTATAGACTATAACAAGGATAATGAAGATAAGAATAGAGGAATTCCTTTAGAAAAATATTTACACTTATTATAACAAGTATGGATTGGATTAACGGGCTTTTTTCCTTACACTCTGCCCTACAATGTATTACTATTGTTGCTCTTGTCTGTTCTATAGGGCTTTCACTTGGCAAGATAAGAGTAGCTGGTATTTCTCTCGGCATAGCCTTTGTGTTTTTCATAGGAATTGCCGTAGGTAACTTTGGCTTAAGTGTTGATAAGCAAATGCTTTCTTTTTGCGAGACTTTTGGTCTTGTTCTTTTTGTTTACACACTTGGATTGCATGTGGGCCCTAATTTCTTTGGGTCATTACGACATGAAGGTTTAGGGCTTAATATATGGTCTTTAGCTGTAATATTATTAGGAACTTTGTTTTCTATTGCTCTTGTGTATATATTTAATATTCCTATGTCGGATATGGTTGGTATTCTTAGCGGTGCAACAACTAATACTCCTGCCCTTGGTGCTGCTCAGCAAGCTCTTCAGCATGCTGGTGTGAGTGGGGCACGTGCTGCTTTAGCAACTGCCGTTACTTATCCGCTTGGTGTGGTGGGGGTTATCTTTTCAATGATAATTATAAGGAAAATATTTGCAAGGGCTGAGGATATGAAATCAAAGTCGCGCGAAAATGATAATCATACTTTTGTAGGACAATTTGTTGTAGCTAACCCTGCAATAATTGGTAAAAATATAGGTGCAATAGCAGAAGGAAGTCATCAAAAATTTATTATTTCACGTATATGGCGTGGAGAAGATGTGGTTACTCCTATGCCAGATACCGTGCTTAAAAAAGATGATAATATACTTGTTGTAACAGGTAACCATGAGAAAGAAGCTATGGAAATAATGTTTGGCAAGATGGTTCATCGCGATCTTAACAAAGAAAAGGTAGACTGGAACCATCTTGACACAAAAATGGAAAGTAGAGTTGTTGTGCTTTCTCGTAGCGTTCTAAATGGTAAACATTTAGGAAACTTGCACCTTCGTGAAACTTATGGAGTTACAGTTAGCCGTGTGCTTCGTGGTGATATCAAGCTTTTGGCTACAGGAGATCTTGTGCTTCGTTACGGGGACCGTTTAACTATTGTTGGGCAGCATGAAGATATTGCTCATGCAGAGAAGTTTCTTGGAAATTCTGTTAAGACACTTAACGAACCTAACGTAGCAAGTATTCTCTTTGGTATGCTACTTGGTCTTGCTTTAGGTACTATCCCTTTAACATTCTCTGGCATGGACGCTCCTATACGTTTAGGTATTGCTGGTGGTCCTATTATTATGGGAATCCTAATAGGTGCCTTTGGTCCGCGTTTCAGAATAATAACTTATACTACCCGAAGTGCTTCTCTCATGCTTCGCAAATTAGGATTGTCCCTCTATCTGGCGTGCTTAGGCTTAGAAGCAGGAAAGGATTTTTTAAATACTATAGTACGTCCAGAAGGATTGTTATGGATAGGGTTAGGTTTGGCTATAACAGTATTACCTACTGTTATAATAGGTGTTATAGCACTAAAAACAAAGAAATTAGATTTTGGTACTATGTGTGGAATCTTATGTGGTTCCATGGCTAATCCTATGGCTTTGGGTTATGCCAACGATACTTCTAAGGACGAATCAAGTAATATAAGCTATGCCACTGTTTATCCTTTAGGTATGTTTATTCGCGTGATTATTGCCCAAATTTTAGTCATGTTCTTTGTTTGACGAAGGAAAATAATTACCTTTGCAGATATAAACAAATGTTGCTCTGATAGTTCAATGGATAGAACGTAGGTTTCCTAAACCTTTGATCTGGGTTCGATTCCCAGTCAGAGTACAGAAAAATTCCATTTAGTATAATGCTAATTGGGATTTTTTTATAATACAATAACCATTCTCTTTATATGAAGTTTTAGATTATAAAGGTAAAAAAAATAAACTTTTGGCACATTTTGATAAACTTTTATTTACCTTTGTATAAAAGATATAAGGATGACAATTTTAACGTTTACACTTATCTTAATATTAGCTGCATATTTAGCAGGACTATTAGGATCTTTAACAGGATTAGGTGGTGGGGTAGTAGTAATACCGGTTTTAACTTTAGGTTTTGGTATAGACTTTCATTATGCTATAGGAGCAGCTCTTATAGCTTCTATTTCTACCTCGTCAGGGTCGGCAAGTGCATATGTTCGTGAAGGTATTACAAATATACGCTTAGGAATGTTTCTCGAAATAGCTACTACGATAGGAGCTGTTCTTGGAGCTTTTATTGCCATTTGGATGCCTACAAATATTATTGCTGTTATATTTGGCATTGTTATGATGATGACAGCTGTGTTACAGCAACGACGTAAAACCGACCATTCTAACGTTATAGGTAGTACAATGGCTAAGAAGCTAAAGCTCTATGGCACTTATCCTACCAAAGAAGGTATTAAATCTTACGAACTAACAAATGTAGGAGGAGGATTCTCTATAATGGTTAGTGCAGGAATTTTGTCAGGCTTATTAGGTATCGGTAGTGGTGTTTTAAAGGTATTAGCTATGGACACTGCTATGAAAGTACCTTTCAAAGTAAGTACTACAACGAGCAATTTTATGATAGGCGTAACTGCTGTTGCTTCTGCTGTAGTATATCTTCAACGTGGATATATTGACCCAGGAATAGCTTTTCCCATTATCATTGGAGTACTATGTGGTTCATTAACAGGAGCAAAATTGCTAAAACGTCTTAATGTAAATATTCTAAGAAAAGTTTTCTCAATAGCAATAGTTTTAGTAGCTCTTAATATGATATATAATGGAATAATTGGTAAATTTTAGGATATGGAAACGAATAACGAAAGTAAAAAGATGCAGTTACTCATCAGTTCTACGCTACGCATAGGTGTTATTACTGCTTCAACGATAGCTTTAATAGGTGGTATTTATTATCTCATCTGTCATGGTGCAGATACTATACCAAACTATCATAAGTTCCACGGTGAGGCTACTAATCTTACAACATTGAAAGGAATTTTTGCAGGTGTGTACCAAAAGCAAGCAGAAAACTGTATTCAATTAGGGGTCATCATTCTGTTGCTAACCCCTATTTCGCGTATAATCCTCTCTTTGTTCGACTTTGCTATTCAGCGCGATTGGCTATATGTTGTTATTACTGCTATAGTTCTTGCTGTAATTATTTCAAACTCTATAAGTGGACTTTAAGACCTTTTTATATAAAGACTATTTTTATAAAGATATATACAGGCTAAATATTATATATTAATAAAACCTCTATTCATGATGAAAATAATATAATATAAAACATATCAAATGAGATAAAATAGAAACAAATAGCATGATAATACATATCTATCACTACTAAACAACCTTAAAAAACTAATATATTTTGCTTATTTTCATAATAAACCACTAAAAGGCAGTGATATATAAAGTTTTCTAATTAAATTTGCAGATAAATTATTTATTAGAATAAAGATGAACTACAAGATATTTACGCTCATCACGTCAGCTGCAACATTGTTTGCAACTTCTTCGTGCTTAACAGAAGATACGCAAAATAAAGATGTAAATTATGATGATACAGCCATAATGAGCTTTACATTGGGAAAGCTAAAACAGGTTAGAGACACCATAGGAAAGAATGGCAAGGATAGCACTTATATAGCAATATGTGCTGGAAATAAATATAAATTTCATATAGATCATGCTAATGCTAAGATTTATAATACAGAGATGCTGCCTTATGGCATAAAGACTAATGCTGTTTTAGCATCTATAAAAACCAAAAATGGTGGATTTATTGCTATAAAATCGCTTACTAATGATACATTTAAACCATATAGAACAAACGATTCTATAGACTTTTCCAAAGAACGAAAGCTATATGTATATGCAAATAATTCAAAAGTATATCGCATATATACTGTTACTGTGAATGTAGAAAAGCAGCAAAATAATAATAATATAGCATGGACAGATTTAAAGGACTATAAACCTTTTGAAACTCTCTCTGCAACAAAAGCTGTTTGCACTAATGATAAAATTTTTGTAGCAGGTGTAAATGAAACAACTACTACATTATATTCTACATCTATAACAGATGGAAATACATGGGAAAAATATAGTCATACTTTCTCAAAAGACGCATACAAAAATATAGTAACACTACATAATACACTCTTTATACTGGATAACCATCAAGTGTTGAGTTCTAATGATGGAGAGCATTGGACAGTTGTAAATGAAGATAATAATTTAGTAAGCCTCTTTGCTTCACCATTATCTTTATATGCTATCACAGCAGATAATAAAATTAAAATTTCAACAGATAATGGTAAAACATGGAAAGAGGAAGTATTATCAAGTGATGTTTCAGATTTGCCTATATGTAGTATTAGCGATGCTTTATTATTTTCCACTAACTCTGGAAACAACTTAAAACGTTTACTTTTTATTGGATATAACTCAAATAAAAATATGGTGGAATGGACACGACTTATAAATACTGCTAACAATAGCAATAATTATAATTGGAACACTATAGAATCGTTTTCAAGCTATACGCTTCCTGAATATAAAAATCTTATTGTAACAAGCTATAATAATTGTCCAATAGCATTAGGGTTGACAAGCGATAACAAAATAGCTCCACTGCTAATAAGTTACGATCAGGGTATAACATGGAAAAAGAATAAAGCATACACAATACCTTCTTCTACAACTACAGCAAAAACAATGGCAGCTACTATAGATAAAAATAATAACCTATGGATAATCAATGGTAGTAAAGTATGGAGAAGATTGCTAAGATAATCTTTTAATATATATAAATATTCAACATTAACATAAATAGCACATATAGAGAAAACTTTATCAAGCACCTTATTTTTTTCATTATGGAAGAAAAAATAGATATGACCCGCATTCCTGAACACATAGCTATTATTATGGACGGTAATGGCAGATGGGCACAAAGACGTAACCAGCCACGTACAGAAGGACATAAGGCTGGAGTAGAAACTGTGCGACGTATAACAAATATATGTGGCAAAATAGGAGTGAAATATCTAACACTTTATACATTTTCAACAGAGAATTGGAATCGTCCTTCAAATGAGATATCCACTCTTATGGGGCTTGTTATCTCTTCTTTAGAAGATGAAATATTTATGAAAAATGATGCGCGATTACTTGTTATTGGGGACATTGGACGTTTACCAAGTAATGTACAATTGGCTCTTAAACGTACTATCAATAATACAAAAAATAACAAAAGGCTTACGTTGGTTGTAGCTCTTAGCTACTCTGCACGATGGGAAATAACAAAAGCAGCACAAGATATAGCCTGCGAGTTACAGCAAAAGAACGTTCAGCTCAATGCTGATAATATAAAGACTTATATTACAGAAGAAACAATCTCACAACACCTTACTACAGCTTCTATACCTGATCCTGACTTATTAATAAGGACTGGGGGAGAAGTACGTATATCGAACTATTTACTTTGGCAAATAGCTTATACTGAACTATATTTCTGTAATACCTTTTGGCCGGACTTTTCAGAAGAAGATTTATACAAAGCTATAGCTAATTTCCAAAGTCGTCAACGTCGATTCGGAAAGACTGGATACCAAATAGAAAATGAAAATAAATAAGCAAACGTGATATAGATGAAAAATATAAATAAAATATTAATACTTATAGCCTTTGCTACTGGAGGTATATATACTGTTAATGCACAAGAAAAAATTATCAAACCTAATATTTCATATTCAGGTGTCCCTGCTACTTACCGCATTGCAGGAATGCATGTTACTGGTATTAAAGGTTATGAAGATTATGTTTTAACAGGTATCTCTGGGCTTTCTATTGGGCAAAAAGTAGAAGTGCCCGGTACAGCTATATCAGATGCTGTAAAACGATATTGGAAGCATGGTCTCTTTTCGGATGTTTCTATAAGTGCCGATTCTATTGTTGGTGAAGATATTTATCTCAACATTTATTTAAAAGCAAGGCCACGTGTATCTACTATTAACTATAATGGGGTATCGAAAAAGGAAAAAGATGATATGGAAAGTAAGCTCGGACTATTAAAAGGTGGGCAAATAACACCTAACATGATAGACCGTGCTAAGATGATTGCAAAAAGATATTTTGAAGACAAAGGCTATAAAAATGCAGAAATAAATATAATACAACATGATGATAATAGTAAGGAACATGTTATCCTTGATGTAAATATAGATAAAAGACAAAAAATAAAAGTCCGCAATATTATCATAGAAGGTAATAAAGAAGTTTCTGATAAAAAGCTGAAAGGAAACTTGTTTAAAAAAGGTGCTTTTGCTAAAATACATGAATCTGGTAAATTTGCTAACTTTTTTAAATCTAAAAAATATACCCCAGAGCGTTGGGCAGAGGATAAGAAAAATATTATTTCAAAATATAATGAATATGGTTATCGAGATGCAAACATCGTTAAAGATAGTGTAATTAATGTTGATAAAAAACACGTTGATATATATATTAAGATTAATGAGGGTAAGAAATACTATATCCGAAACATAACTTGGGTAGGAAACACTGTTTATAGTACTGATTATCTATCACGTTTGCTTGATATGCATAAGGGAGATGTGTATAACCAAAAGCGCCTTAATAAGCGTTTATCTGAGGACGAAGATGCTGTAGGAAATGCGTATTGGAATAATGGTTATTTGTTTTACAATCTGCAACCTACGGAAATAAATATAGATGGAGATAGCATTGATTTGGAAATGCGTATATTTGAAGGTACACAAGCTCATATTAATCATGTTCGTATAAATGGTAATGACCGTTTATATGAAAATGTTATACGTCGTGAAATGCGTACCAAACCAGGCGATCTTTTCTCTAAAGAAGCTCTGCAACGTACAGCTCGAGAATTGGCATCTATGGGACATTTTGACCCAGAACATGTTAATCCAGATGTAAAACCAAACTATGAAACAGGTACGGTAGATCTTAATTGGAACTTAAAACCAAAATCTAATGACCAAATAGAGTTATCTCTTGGCTGGCAACAAACAGGTATTGTAGGTAAAGTAGGGTTAAAGCTAAACAATTTCTCTATAGCTAACCTCTTTAATAAAAACCGTGAACACCGTGGTATTTTACCAATTGGCGATGGAGAGGTTTTGTCTTTAAGTGCACAAAGTAATGGTAGATACTATCAATCTTATAGTGTAAATTACTCTACTAACTGGTTTGGAGGGAAGCGTCCTATTCAGTTTTCCGTGGGTTCTTATTATAGCAAACAGACCGATGTAAGTAGCAACTACTATAACAATGCTTATATGAATAATTACTATAACTATAGGTATGGATATGGTAATTATAATTATAACAACTACGAAAACTATCTTGACCCTAACAAATATATACAATTATTAGGTGTTAACGTTGGTTGGGGTAAGCGTCTAACATGGCCAGATGACTATTTTACCCTATCTCTTCAGTTATCTTATCAGCGTTATATGCTTAAAAATTGGCGTTATTTTATAATGGCTAACGGTACTGCAAACAACTTGAATCTAAGTATTTCGCTTAACCGCTCTTCTACAGATAATCAGCTTTTCCCACGTCGTGGCTCCGAATTTATAGCATCACTTACGATCACTCCTCCATGGAGTAAGTGGGATAATAAGGATTATGAGCATTTGGCAACGGATCTTAAGTCGGGTGCATATAGTGCAGAGCAACAGGAAAAATATAAGTGGATAGAATATCATAAGTGGAAATTTAAGGCACGTACCTTTACTTCTCTTACTAATGGACAAAAGAATCTTGTATTAATGACTCGTGTAGAATTTGGAATATTAGGTAGTTATAATAAGTATAAAAAGAGTCCATTTGAAACCTATTATATGGGTGGTGATGGTATGAGTGGTTACTCTACAGGATATGCTACCGAAACTATTGGACTACGTGGGTATGAAAACGGTTCGCTAACTCCGTATCGTGCTGAAGGTTATGCTTACGATCGCTTAACTCTTGAGCTACGTTATCCATTCCTTTTAGGCAACACTACAATATATGGACTTGGCTTTGTTGAGGCTGGTAATGCATGGACAGAGGCCAGCAAGTTCAATCCTTTCCAATTAAAGCGTTCAGCAGGTCTTGGTGTACGTATATTTTTACCTATGATAGGGTTGATGGGTATCGACTGGGCATATGGCTTTGATAAGGTATATGGTCAGAAAGGCGGAAGTCAATTCCACTTTATACTTGGACAAGAGTTTTAAGACTTAGAAGAAACTAATAAAAAAACATAAAAGATGAAGAAACTAATATTGCTATCTATACTGGCTATTTTGTCAATATCAGCTAATGCGCAGAGCTTTGCACTTGTAGATATGGAATATATCCTCAATCATATAGACAATTATACAAAGGCTAATTATGAGCTTAACCAGTTAAGTAAGAAGGTACAGGAGCAAATAGATGCAGTAAAAAAAGATGCTGCTAACCTCTACCGAGATTATCAAAAGAACTTATCTACTTTAACCCCTGAGGAAAAAAGGAAACGTCAAGATGCCATTATGGATAAGGAGAAGAAGGCTGCAGAGGTTAAGTTAAAATACTTTGGGCCACAAGGAGAATTAGCAAAAAAACGCTCAGAAATGCTTAGTCCGATACAAGATGCAGTATATACGGTTATTAAGCAAATATCAGAAAAGCGTGGTTATAGTATGGTTATCGACCGTTCGAGCGAAACGGCAGGTATTATTTACGGTTCACCAGCTATCGATATAAGCAATGAAGTGTTGCAATCTCTCGGTAGTATTTCTAATTAATAAATAAAAAAAATTATAAACACTTTAACAAAACAACAAAAAATGAAAAAGTTATTATTGATATTGATGCTATGCGCACCAATGACAATGTTTGCTCAGAAGTTTGGTCATCTCGACTCTCAGGCTCTTTTACAATCACTTCCAGAGGCTATAGCTATCCAAAACAAGCTACAAGCTAAAGGAAAGGAGTACCAAAAGCAGATAGAAGATATGCAAGCTGAGCTTCAACGTAAAGGTGAGGCATACGAAAAAGCAAAGAACACTATGAACCCAACTAAGCAAGCTGAAAGCGAAAAAGAGCTTCAGGGACTATATGCAAAGATACAGCAGACCGCACAAGACAATCAAAAGGCTTTTAACGAAGAGCAGCAAAAGCTTCTTGGTCCTGTACTTGAGAAGGTACGTAATGCTATTGCTGCCGTTGCTAAAAGAGGTGGTTATACCTATATTATGGAAAAGGCAGCTGGTCAGCCTATATATATAAATGAAGCTATCAGCAAGGACGTTACTGCCGAGGTTAAGGCTCAGCTATCAAAAACTAAATAAAGAAAAGTCGTGGGGTGTCTTTCCCCCATAAATATTTACCCCATTCTGTTGTGGAATAGGGCTTTAGGGTGAAGTCATCGCATGAATAAAATTTCTTGCGTTGATTTCACTTTTTATTAAATATCTATATAAAAAAAGAATGAAAAAAATCTGTTTTGCTCTCCTACTTATATTTTTCCCCTTGCTCATAAGTGCTCAAAACTTAAAGTTTGGGTATTTTAGTTATAACAAAGTGTTCCATGCTATGGCAGGTTATACAAAAGCATTAAGCACTTATGCTTCTATTAAAGCCAAATATGATGCAGAGGTAAAACGGTCGGAAGATGATTTTAACATGCGTTATGAAGACTTTTTAGAGGTACAACGCACTCTTGCTCCTTCCATACTTCATAAGCGTCAGGCCGAGCTTGAAGAGCTCTTGCAGCGCAACAAAACTTTTAAAAGCGAGGCAGAACGGCTCCTTCAGAAAGCTGAACAAGACACTTTTGCGCCTGTTAAAGAACAGCTTAACATGGCATTACAGCAGATAGGTAAGGAGAATGGTTATGCTTTTATCTTTAATACCGATAACGACGCTGTTCCTTTCATAAACGATGCTATTGGTGAAGATATTACTAACATGCTTACAGCAATTTTAAAATAGCTATAAAAGATGGGTTATAGCTGAAAGACAATCTATATAAAGTATCTATAATTTTATATATACACATGATGCAATCCTCGCAAAAAACTGGTCCGATAGGTGTTTTTGATAGTGGTTATGGTGGTTTAACTATCCTTCATGCTATACAGAAGCTATTACCAGAATATGATTATATCTATTTAGGAGATAACGCACGCGCTCCTTATGGCTCTCGTTCGTTTGATGTAGTATATGAGTTTACCCGTCAAGCAGTATTGAAACTCTTTGATATGGGTTGTAGCTTAGTTATTCTTGGCTGCAACACTGCTTCTGCAAAAGCTCTTCGAACCATTCAGCGAAACGACCTTCCTGTAATAGCACCTGATAACCGTGTGTTAGGTGTTATTCGTCCTACAGCCGAAGTAGTAGGACTTTTAACCCACTCTAATCATATAGGTATTTTAGCTACAGAAGGTACTGTACGTAGTAAAAGTTATAATATTGAGATACAAAAGCTATGGCCTAAAATATCAGTTACAGGTATTGCTTGCCCTCTTTGGGTACCTATCATAGAGAATAATGAGGCGGATTCGCCGGGTGCTGATTATTTTGTTAAGAAGCGCATAGAGCATATTATGAGGCTCGATCCTCAAATAGATACCATAATTTTAGGCTGTACACACTATCCTATACTTATGCCTAAGATACTAAAACATATTAACAAAGGAATAAAAATAGTAGCACAAGGAAAGTATGTTGCACAGTCTTTAAAAGATTATCTATACCGACACCCTGAAATGGATAAAAAATGTACTAAGCAAGGCACAACAAAATATTATACTACAGAGAATCCCTCTAAGTTTACTGAGAATGCTCGCATCTTTCTTACCGATGAAATCATAGTAAAACGCATTACATTAGAGTAACTATATTCTTATGAAAGCAATGCCACAAGAAAACAAAATATCAGTAGTCATTAATACTTATAACGCAGAAAAATATCTACGTGAAGTACTCGAAAGTGTTAAATGTTTCGATGAAATCGTAATATGCGACATGGAGAGTAAGGATAATACTCTCGCCATAGCCAAAGAATATAACTGCAAAATAGTTACCTTTCCCAAAGCAAATCACCTTAGCGCAGAGCCAGCACGTACATTTGCTATACAAAGTGCGAGTTATAAATGGGTGCTTGTAGTAGATGCTGACGAGCTTGTTACTACAGAACTTCGTACCTACTTATATAATATTATCAAGCAAGAAGCCTGCCCTAAAGGATTATACATAGCTCGCCGTAACCGTGATATGAATGTGTTAGATAAGGGACGATTACGAGATTTTCAGCTACGTTTCTTTATACGTAAAGGCACTATTTGGCCACCATACGTGCATACTTTCCCACAAGTGCAAGGAAGGATAGGCAAACTTACAGATAGCAATGGAGCTGTGCTTATACATCTTGATGAGAACTATCTACATGAGAGGATAGAAAAAATAAATCGCTATTCTGACGGAGAAATAGACAAACGCATTAGCAAACAATATGGCTTAGGTGCACTCTTATGGCGACCTATATGGCGTTTTTTTAAGGCTTACATCATGGATCAGCAGTACAAGAAAGGACTTCCAGGATTCATCTCAAGCTGTCTTTCTGGTTTTTACCAGTTTCTTATAGTAGCTAAATCAATAGAAAAACGAAAATATAAAAAAACATGAAAACAATAGATTTAAGCATCAAAATAGGATTTTGTCAGCTCGATGAGCTATCCGAACAAGAACAAAAGCTCATTAACGGTGCAATATCTGCCACCTCTAAGAGCTATTCGCCATATAGCAATTTTGCTGTAGGTGCAGCGTTGTTACTATCTAATGGCACTGAAATACGTGGTGCTAACCAAGAAAATGCAGCATTCCCCGTAGGCTTATGCGCAGAACGGTCTGCTATCTTTGCTGCCCAATCTACACAGCCAGACCAGTCTATCACTACCATTGCCATTGCTGCCCGCAACGGTTATGGCTTTACTAAAAAACCTATAGTGCCATGTGGCTCATGTAGGCAGGTACTCCTCGAGATGGAAGATCGCTATAAAAAGCCCATTCGCATTCTTTTATATGGTACTGAAGGTGTTTATGTTATCAACTCTGTTAAAGACATTCTACCATTACAATTTGTAGGAGAATCAATGAAATAAATTATATGAAATCATATAGTTTAAAAACTATTGAGACGAAGATAATCGTCTTAACATATATAAAACCAATTTAATAAACTAAAAAAAGAATATGGAATATCTACCAAAAGAACCAGCTATACTTGTTAGTGCAGTGAATATGCTGTTACGAGATGGCGAATTTGACTCATTAGAATCGCTGTGTTATAACTTTAATGAAGACCCCACAGAGGTTAAAAAACGCATGAAAGAAGAAGGGTATATATATAGCGAGGAGCAAAAGCAGTTTCGCCCCACAGGCTTTGATGAATAAAACGTACGCTTATTTGTAATATGTTATTATATAAGAGGTTATCTTTTTAATAAAAGAAGATAACCTCTTATTTATAAAAATATAAATCATTGCAATGAAAAATAATCTATTTTTGCTTTATTTTTAATTTATTTTTCCATTAAAAATAATTTATTTTTCAAGATAAACTTTTGTATATAGATGTAATAAACTTTATTTATTAATAAGCAAACTATATCTTTTTTTATATTGTAACAATAAATATATTGGCAATACTTTGCTTTTTAGGTAAGCAATAAACCATAACAATGGGACTACACAATATACTATTCGTCATAATATTTGCATACTCCGCTAATAATAGATAACTTTGCATAAAACAGAATATTACACGCATAGGCTTTGTGTATATCAAAGTTATCAATATATGGCAAAAAGTTATGATTTTATTGAGTTTTGATACAGAAGAATTTGATGTCCCTAAGGAGCACGGTGTGCCCTTTACGCTTGAGGAGGGTATGGCTGTTTCTGTAGAAGGAACTACCAGAATACTCAACTGTCTGAAGGCAAACAACGTAAAGGCAACCTTCTTCTGTACGGGCAATTTTGCCCAAAACGCTCCGCATATCTTGCAACGTATAGTGAAAGAAGGGCATGAAGTGGCTTGCCATGGTGTGGATCATTGGCAACCTAAGTCGGAAGACATCTTCCTCTCGAAGGCTATCGTAGAGCGTGTCTCTGGTGTAAAGGTGTATGGATATAGGCAGCCACGTATGTTTCCTGTCTCAGATGCTGATATAGAAAAGGCAGGATATAGCTATAATTCATCGCTCAATCCTGCTTTTATTCCCGGTCGTTATATGCATCTTACTGACCCTCGTACATATTTTATGAAAGGAAAAGTATTACAGATTCCAGCCTCTGTTACCCCTATAATACGTTTTCCGTTATTTTGGCTTTCACTTCATAATCTTCCACAAGCTCTCTATCATGCTATGGTGCGCCGTGTGCTGCGTCATGATGGCTATTTTGTTACTTATTTCCACCCATGGGAGTTTTACGACCTTAAAGAGCACCCAGAATATAAAATGCCATATATAATAAAGAAAAATAGCGGTTGGGCTATGGTACATCGTCTTGATAAGCTCGTTAAGATGCTAAAGGCGAGAGGTGAAGAGTTTGTTACATATAGATATTTTACAGAACAAAAAACAAAGCAATAATAACTTTTATGCAATGAGAAAAGTTACCATTCTTATTCCTTGCTATAACGAAGAAGCATGTCTTAACAAGTTATACACTGCCTTAGCAGACTTAATGCAGCAAAACAACAGCTACGCTTGGGAGATATTATTTATTAACGATGGTAGTACCGATCACACACTTACCACCATTAAGCAGTTAAGAAAGAAAGATAACCGAATTTGTTATATAAATTTGTCTCGAAACTTTGGCAAGGAAAATGCTATGTTGGCAGGGTTTGATAATGCCAGTGGCGACTGTGTTGTTATAATGGATGCCGACTTGCAGCACCCTCCTCACATCATTCCTTTGATGCTTAAAAAGTGGGAAGAGGGATATGATGATGTATATGGTAAACGAAAAACAAGAGGGAAAGAGTCGTTTTTAAGAAAGCGTATATCACTATTATATTATAAGGTTTTACAACATTCTACACGTTACGATATTCTTGAAAACGTTGGCGATTTTCGTTTGTTAGACAGAAAGTGTATAACCGAACTGCAAAAACTTCGTGAAACAGAACGTTATACTAAAGGTATGTATGCGTGGATAGGGTTTAAGAAAATAGGAGTGGAGTTTGAAACACAAGATAGGGTTGAGGGTAAAAGCCATATGTCTATACGCTCTTTACTATCTTTAGCTACAGATGGTATTACTTCGTTTACGGTATCTCCACTGAAATGGTCAATGGTTGTGGGAATGTTCTTCTCCGTTGTAGCCTTTATGTTTCTTATTTACACACTCATACACACATGGATATATGGCGACCCTGTACAAGGTTACCCTACTATACTTACAGTAATACTTTTTCTTGGAGGTATACAGCTACTATCTTTAGGTATTATTGGTGTATACCTCGGCAAGGTGTTTAATGAGATAAAACATCGTCCGGTATATGTTGTTGCGGAGAAAGAGCTGGCGACTCCTTATAATCATACACCATCATCTCATAGCAAAGCCTCAACCAAACAATAAGGCAAGGCAAGGCTTTGAGGGCATATTGCTGTATAAGTCCACGTTTTATGCAAGGAGGGTAGAGGTCTGACGAGCCAAAACCAGAAATCATAAATACAAAAACAAGTAGTGCAACTCCCCACTTTCCACGCTTGCTTGGAGCTGAACACCACCAAAAGCTAACACCACAAAGAGCTATAATATAAGAGCTCGACTCACTGCCTGTGCTAAACAGCACCACAAAGAGCAATACCGAAGCAAGTAACGATAGCCTAAAGCCTAAATATTTATACTGATTTATGCGCAGATATGGCAGAGCAAAAAGTAATAAAGATGGCAGTATTAACCATAAATCGGAATAGGTATTGTTACCTGAAATGCGACGAACTAATCCTAAAGCGGATATGTTTTGAGCGATGGAACCAATGTTTTCGCCATTTTTTTCTATCAGATTGGTAAACCATTCTTGATATTGTCCTAATATATATGCAGGCGAACTAATAAGCATTGGAGCTACAAACATTATTACTGCCCAAAACAATAACGATAACAAAAACTTACCTTTTTGCTTAGAAAAAAAGAAGAAAGCCAAGCCCACTATGCCATACAGCTTAACAAAGGTGCCGAGCATGATAAGAAAAGCTGCCCAAAAGTCGCGCTTATTCTCTATCATATAAAAAGCACCTATAATAATAGCGGCAATAGCAACATTAAATTGCTGCATAAAAAGGGCAGTAGAGAGCGAGTGAGCACAAAACCAAAAGAGAAATATCTTCTCGTTATGCTTCATATTAGAACGGCTTACCGCAACAAAAAGCATTAACGATAAGCCCACACACCAGAAGAGCATACCCAGCCAATCGGGCATAATAGCAAAGGGAGCTATAACTAACGAGAAAAAAGGCCCGTAGTGATTAATATCAAAATACTCCTTAGGGTAGGATTCGTAAAGAGAAGTTCCTTGCACGGTATGCCAATAAACTCCACGGAATATCTCAAAGTTATTATGCTGACGGGTAAACTTAAATGCCCACGAGAGAATGCCTATAAGAACCCATACTGCTAAGAGTGTGCGCTTATCACTAAAGAAAGGGCGAGAGAAAAAAGTTTTAATATGTTTTATTATCATATTCATTTAAAATATATTTACTTAAATAATCTGTTTAAAAAGATTGTCGAAACAGCCGAATGACGATATGCTAAGTGGTTTTAGAGGGTCTAAAATCCAGTAAAGTGGTGTATTGTGATACATCGAAGCAGTAAGGCTAAACGTGCTTGGTGCGCCTATTATATAATCGCAATGAGACAAAAGGCAAAGATCTTCACCCGGATTGCCTGCTGGAAAATGCACATTACCATTGCCAAAAGCGTGCTTATAAGCATCTTTATCGAGCTTAGGATCATTGCCACAGATGAAGATTTTCACTGTTTTGTCGCGGTGTAAAGCAATAAACTGCCCTATAACGTGCATAAATTGGTCATCGTTATAATAATATTTGCCCCCTTGCCAACGTGCATAATCGCCTCGACGGATATGTACGCCCAGCTTTATTGTACCTTGAAAAGGAGCCAATACAGCATTAATCTTAGTCTCAATAGCCGTATGAAAGCGGAAAAGCGATAATATTTCAGACTTATATTTTAAAAACAAGTCGTAGTAGCGCACATACCACCCCTCTACGAATAAATGTTTATGAGATGACATCAACGTTTCGTTAAGAGTATAATCACAATCTTCTTCATTGAAAGATACCGTTTTTAGCAGCCCCACTTTAGCACTATATTTGCCTAAGAGATAGAAAAAAAAGTTGTGATAGCGCGTGTTACAAATATCAAAATAAGGATATTTATAAGCAAAACGCATAGACATAGTGTGTTTATGATGCTCACGTGCCCAAGCATATACATGTGCATACTGAAGGATATTATTACACATTCTACCTTTATCATGTACAAAAAACATAGCTCAACTTATTCCTTTCTCTTGTTTTATAATGTTTAAATCGCGTAAATCAACTATACCCGTAGCTTTGTTTAGGCGAATGTTATACTCCTCATGTGTGCGTTTCCACCGTTTATGGCTCCATAAATATATACTTGGATCATACCTTATGCTATGCTCAAGAAGGTTAAAGTAAGTATCAGTAAGCTCATAGTCAGGGTATTTCTTAGGCTGATCGCTTATCTTTTTAAAGTTGCAGATATAGTATCCACGCTTCACTCTATGCACGTCGGCATAATATACCACCTGGTTAGTGGTCTTTATCATACGTTCTGCTCCTGTAAAAACAGGTGTATCATGGTGAAGAAAGCTTATCCAATGATGAATATTATTCCAAAAGGGAGCCTGATCGGCAATATATCCTACCACTACAGCTACAGATTTGGCACGATATTTTGCAATCTTTCTTAACGATTCGTTCATAGGGATACACACAGCACCATAACGCTGACGTACTTTTAAAAAGAGCTTATCAAAGATTTTATTTTCTAATGGATGATAAATCTGCGTACATTTACCTTCCGACTTAAGCCAAAGAGGCAAAGAGGTAACCCATTCCCACTGCCCGTAATGACCTAAATATATGCCTATAGACCGTTTTTCTGCCCAATATTTGTCCATTTCATCGCACCCTGTGAATATCATACGGCGTTTAATCTCTGCCTTGCTCATAGTAAGCAGCTTAATAGTTTCTACAAAATAATCGCACAGCCAAGCATAAAAACTGCTAATAATATGCTTTTTTTGAGCCTCATTATAATCTGGAAAAGAAGAAGAAACATTATCCCATAACACTTTATAACGGTATTTTGCTACTTTAGCTACAAAAAAATAAAGCACATCTGATAGCAAATAAAGTAGCCTTAATGGTAATAAAGAGAGTAAATACCAACAGAGGTAAACAAGTAAGTAAAGTATATTCATTGAGAATTAGTTTTGCGCAAAATTAGCAAAATCATTGCTATCCAACAAGTTTTTAATAGGTTATCATATAAGTTTCATATATTTTATTTACCTTTGGTGTTTATAAAAAACGATATTTATGAAGACTCTACCTATAATAATAGGATACGATGCCAAAAGGATAGTGCATAACAGCACAGGGTTAGGTAATTATAGTAGGACACTTATCAAGAACGTTTTAAGCGAAAAAGATAAGCGTTTTTCTCTTCGTCTATATGCTCCAGATAAAGGTAATTACACTTTACGTGGTCAAATAAAGGAAACGGATCAGGTGCGTTACGTCTATCCTAAAGGTAGAAAAGGGAAAATAGGCAAAGCATTATGGCGCTTTTTACGTATTAAAAAAGATTTAATTTCTGATGGAGTAAATATATATCACGGCTTATCGGGTGAGCTACCAAAAGGTATAAGCAAAACAGGAATTAAGTCGATAGTTACTATTCATGACTTAATATTTTTGCGTTATCCACAATATTATAGTTCGCTCGACTTGTTTTTCTATAAATATAAGTTTGCGGCAGCTTGTTTAGAGGCTGACCATATAATAGCTATTAGTGAATGTACAAAGCGTGATATTATAAAATTTGGAAACGTAGCACCAGAAAAAATCACTGTTATATATCAAGATTGTGAACAATCTTTTAAAGAAAAGGTAAACAAAGAAAAGCTCAAAGAGGTAAAAGAGCATTATCATTTACCAGAAAAATATATTCTTTCTGTAGGTAGTATAGAGGAACGAAAAAACATATTACTTGCTGTAAAAGCATTTAAAGATATAAAGACAGATGCTAAAATGGTTATTGTTGGTAAGCATACACCTTATACAAAAAAAGTAATAAGTTATATTAACGCGCATAATATGCAGGGTAGGGTGATGTTTTTACATAACGTACCTTTCGAAGATCTGCCTTCTATTTACCAGAAAGCCCATAGCTTTGTGTATCCTTCACGTTATGAGGGATTTGGCATTCCTATTATAGAAGCCATATATAGCCAATTACCCGTAGTGGCTTGTACGGGTAGCTGTTTAGAGGAGGCAGGCGGACCATATAATATTTATGTTGGCCCTGATGATGTTATAGGTATGAAACAAGCCTTAATATCTATCCTTTCAGAAAGAAACAGAAAAGAAATAATAGAAAAAAGTAAAAATTATGTTCAGAAGTTTAGTACGCAAAAAGTAACACAAGAGCTTATAAACGAATATCTTAACATAGTAAATATAAAATAAAATAACACATACTCTTTAACAATATAACCTTTAAATGACAGCTAATTATACTCCACCCAAACATACTTTTATTCTTTTTACATTCTTAATAGGGTTTATCTATAGATGCTTGACGGGGCTACAAGGTATAGACAATGTAGACGTTGGTTTCTGTAATACTTTCTATGAATGTATTTTTAAATATCCAGAAGCTAATAGTTTTAATTTCTTATATTATCTAACAGGTGTTATAGGAGGATTTTGGGAAGTAGTTTTTGGCAATTATGGTCTGCTTGGGTTTAGATTTTTTGAGGCCTTTACACTAACTTTATCAATATTTTTCTTATATTCTATCTTTAAGAAATATATCCCATGGCAATATTCCTTAATAACCATTAGCTTATGTTTTGTCTTCCCTACTATAACGGTTACTTTCCACTATGATACCTTTTCTTATCTGCTTATAGCTATTTCTGCCTTTTGTATAAACAAAGCTAAAGAAGAAAAATATTGTATATGGGTCATATTATCTGGCTTTTTTATAGGCTTATCTATATTTGCGCGTATTGTTAATGCTGCTTTAATAGCCTTAATTATTATTCCGCTCTTTGTTTTTAAAAAACATGAAAGAAGTAAGATTAATATAAAAGCAGGTGTATGTTTTGCTATAGGTATAGTTTCAGGGTGCTTTTTAGCTGTTTGTATGTTATTAATATCTCATCAAGAAGCATATTATATAGATGCTATACAACAGGCTTTTTGTACTTTAAGTAACAACAATGCAACACATAGTAAAGGAAATATTATATATAAGTATTTTAAAAGTGGAATAAACATTGCTTTAACAATAGTGGTATTATTAATAATAGCCAAACTAACAACTATTAAACAAATAAAAAAATATAAAGATCATATATTGACCAAAATATTATTGACTATTATTATATTCATTTTATCTTATACATCTCTGCCTTATACGGTAGCACTTGCATGTTCTTTACTTATCTGCCTATATGCTATTATAAATAAAAATATAGGAGAAGGAAAGGTTGTTGTTAGCTATCTCATAATAGCTACTCTTATATTTCCTATAGGAAGCGATATAGGTATAGCAGGAGTATATAACTGGATAGCAGGAATGGCTATTTTCCCCGCTGCTTATTGCTATACAAAGATAAGTAAGAAATGGAACTCTCTCTTGTTAATAACTATATTATGTATAGGATTATCCGGAATAATAAAACAAGCCTTTAAGGCATATGGAGCGGTTAAGCCACGATGGAAAGAAACCACTCTCGTGCAAAATGATAGGCTTAATATCTACACCGATTCTGCTAATGCTTTACAATATCAACAAGTTATAAAAGCTATTAACAAAGAGCAGGATAGCAACAGGCGGTTACTTTTCTTAATAAACCAAAAGTCGGAGTATTACTATGCTACCCATTCTTTACCTTTTTTAGGACATACACAAACTGTAATCTATACAGGGCAAAGCCTTATAGATAGATTAAACGAAAGGAAAGCGTTTTTTAAAAGTTATCCTTTAATAGTAGAATTAAAAAAAGTAAAACCTTTAAGCGAAACGGAAGAGGTAAGTAAACTTACTCATATATGGATGAAAAAACAAAAATATAGTGTTGCTTATAATGATAGTTATTGCACTATATATAAGCGAAAATAACGCAAGCCTATATAGTAAGGCTTGCGCTTGATGTTTAAGTTGTTACTCGAGAGCTATTCTCTTTGAGAAATCCTCTTATCTCTTCTAACATTTTTATAAGCTCTTCCATTTTAGAACAGCGGAGCATAGCAATACGCATTTGCTTAAAATCTGGAATGCCTTTAAATATTGGTGATGCTGCAAGATGACGCCGAGTGTGTAAAATACCACGATATTCGTCTATACGTTCCACATTAATGCGGAGCATTTCTTCTAACACATCTATCTTGTCGTCAAGAGAAAGTGATGTTTGGTCTTTACAAAAAAGCCATGGACACCCAAATGTAGCACGACCAATCATTACCGCATCTACTCCGTATTTATCAAAATGATCGTAAGCATCTTTTACACTAACAATATCCCCATTACCTATAATAGGTATTGTGATGTGTGGATTTTTAGCAACCTTCCCTATCAACGTCCAATCGGCTTTCCCTGTATACATTTGCTCTCTTGTGCGCCCATGTATGGTGAGTGCCTTTGCCCCACAGTCTTGTATTTGTTCGGCTAAATCAGTTATAATTAAGTTATGCTCGTCCCATCCTAAGCGTGTCTTTACCGTAACAGGCACATTAACAGCCTTTACTACTTCACGAACAATGTTTAAAAGTAGTGGGATATTTCTTAGTAAGCCCGCTCCAGCCCCCTTACCTGCAACTTTTTTAACCGGGCAACCAAAGTTAATATCAATGACATCAGGCTTAGCTTCCTCTACTATCTTGGCTGCTTCTACCATCGATTCTACATTATTACCATATATCTGAATGCCTGTAGGACGCTCATTATCGTCTATAACCATCTTCGATAATGTAGATTTTATATTACGAATAATGGCATCAGCCGAAACAAATTCGGTATAAACCATAGCTGCCCCATAACGCTTGCACATACTTCTAAACCCTATGTCAGTAACATCTTCCATAGGAGCAAGGAATAAAGGACGATAACCTATATCTATATTTCCTATCTTCATAAGTGCAAAGGTAATAAAAAAGCATATATGACTAATGGTATAGAAGGTCATTTTGCAACCAAGTTGTAAAACATAACTGTTACTTTTGTATATTAATTATAAAAATAACAAGTAAATATTAATGTCGTATGAATAAGAAATTGCTCCGTATTATCCTCACTGTCATACTTCTTTTAGGAGCATGGCTAATAGAAAAATACGCAAAGTTGCCCCTTTGGCAGCTACTCTTAGTGTATTTAATACCTTATCTTTTGATAAGCTATGATGTGTTAATGGAAGCTATAGAAGGCATCATAAAACGCGATCCTTTTGATGAAAACTTACTTATGGTGATAGCTACAGTGGGTGCACTTCTAATAGGCTTTTTACCTAATGCAGAGCCAGAGTATTTGGAAGCTGTCTTTGTGATGTTGTTTTTCCAGCTTGGCGAACTATTTGAAGATTATGCTGAAGACAAAGCTCGTGATTCTATAACAGACCTGATGGATCTTCGTCCTGATGCAGCTTATATAGAAAATAACGGAAACATCGAAAAGGTTAATCCTGAGGACGTGTCTATAGGCGATGTGATAATAGTGAAGCCTGGTGAAAAAATACCATTAGATGGTGTTATCTTAGAGGGTACTTCAAGCCTTAACACAGTGGCTTTAACAGGTGAAAGTATGCCTTGTGATGTGTCTAAAGGAGATGACGTTATTTCAGGAAGTGTCAATATTTCTGGAGTGTTAAGAGTGAAGGTGTCTAAGATTTTTAGCGAATCTACAGCAAGTAAGATTCTTTCTTTAGTAGAAAATGCTAATGAGAACAAGTCTAAGAGCGAATCGTTTATACGTCGTTTTGCTCATGTTTATACCCCTATAGTTGTAATATTAGCCCTTGTTTTAGCATTTATACCACCTTTTTTCTCAGCTTCTTATAGTGCAGATTTTTCTGTTTGGTTACATCGTGCATTAACCTTTTTAGTAGTAAGTTGTCCTTGTGCTTTAGTAATATCTGTTCCTTTAACATTCTTTGCGGGTATAGGAGGAGCTTCACATAAAGGCATATTGATAAAAGGAGGCAATTATATGGATGCGCTTTCCAAGCTCCACACTATGGTTTTTGATAAGACAGGAACCCTTACTCATGGTACTTTTGAGGTTACAGCCATTCACCCAAACCAAATAAATGAGCAAGAGTTATTACATTTAGCAGCTCATGTTGAGCGTTATTCAAGTCACCCTATAGCTCTTGCATTGCGAGAAGCTTATGCTAAAGAGGCAGATGGATGCAGTGTAGAGAATGTGCACGAATTAGCTGGAAAAGGTATTACTGCTACCATAAACGGTAAGCAAGTGAGCGTAGGGAATAGGCGTATGATGCAACATTTAGGTGTAAACATTCCTATATGTAATTACTGTTCCACCCATAATACAGGTACTATTATCCATATAGCTATTGAAGGCTTATATGCAGGACATATAGTAATAGCTGATAAAATAAAGAGCGAAAGTGCTTCTTCTATTGCAGAATTAAAACATTTAGGAATAGCCAAGACGGTTATGTTAACAGGTGATAAAGAAAGTGTTGCAGCACAAGTAGCACAACAAACTGGCATTGATAGCTATCATGCAGAATTATTACCAAGCGATAAGGTGAGCTATTTTGAGAATATTATAAGTATTAAACCAAAAGATAAGACCATAGCTTTTGTAGGTGATGGTATTAATGATGCACCTGTATTATCGTGTGCTGATGTAGGGATAGCTATGGGCGGATTAGGTAGTGATGCTGCTATAGAAGCAGCCGATGTGGTATTAATGGACGATAATCCTGCTAAGATAGCTACAGCTATTAAGCTATCACGTCGTACCATTAATATAGCTAAAGAGAATGTGATCTTTGCTATTGGAATAAAAATAGCTGTGCTTATACTTGCTACTATTGGGTTAGCATCAATGGGTTTAGCGATATTTGCAGATGTTGGCGTGATGATATTAGCTGTTATAAACGCAATGAGAGCTTTAAAAGCATAATTTGAAATAAAAAAAATGCGTAGATGTTTAGTTT
>NZ_ADFQ01000017.1:0-17053 GCF_000177355.1 Prevotella amnii CRIS 21A-A | reverse complement strand
TTGTCTGTATCTATAGAACTTAGCAACATTGCTCATTGCTCTCCGCATTCGTCTCGAAGACTCTACTGCTAACATTTTATTGGATTTACCTATCTTTCCATTAATAGCTCTATTCCACACATCTTCAAAAGAGTGCATGGTGATGCTCACTGCCAGGAGTCGTAACTTTCTATTTAAACGTGCTAGATTACC
Source organism: Prevotella amnii CRIS 21A-A (assembly GCF_000177355.1). Taxonomy (NCBI): domain Bacteria; kingdom Pseudomonadati; phylum Bacteroidota; class Bacteroidia; order Bacteroidales; family Prevotellaceae; genus Prevotella; species Prevotella amnii. The sequence goes on along the minus strand of NZ_ADFQ01000017.1, from coordinate 16,861 downwards.
TGTTAGATTCCACAGCAGTTGCGTGCGTTCAGCACCGCTAAGCATATTACTTTCTCCACCTTTGGCTACAACCTGTTTCAAGGTTTTATAGGTTCGCATAAACTCGCTTACCGTTTCCATATAGATATTGTTCATAGAAACGGAGGCTGCAATACCTTGTGGATTGATTCTGCAGGCTGCATACACATCCCATAATGCTGTGAGGGTCTGCATACCATCAGAATAAAGAGTAGTAGCTGCTTTAATGGCTGAAGCATAGCCTGAAACTGTCTTTAGATACTCGTTATACTTCTTCTCCCAATTCTTCATCTTGGTATTGAGCTTAACCATTGCCATCTGTTCTGCTGCAATAGCGATCATACCTCTTGATTGCTTTACAATCTGACTATCTATCCGTGACTCTCCTGCTATGATAGCTACATATTCAGCAGGGTTGGACGAAGAAAGTCCTTGTGCTGATAAAGAGATAATCCCTAAAAGGAGAGCTATAAGCAAAAGGAGACGTCTATGATCTATTGGTGATTTCATAAATTCCCTTTCTTTTCTTGTTAAACTCTACTCGCTTACGTATCTCGCCAATAATATCTAATCTTGCTTTTATACCTATCATATTCAGCTTTGGATTGTTCCTGTCACCTGAATAGATGGTAATAGTCTTCAGTCCAAATAGCTGCTGTGGCAGAGATTGGTGCTGCTGATAGTCTATGACACGATAAAGCTCGATGTAGTCTGTTGAGTGAGAAAGAACACCATGTAAGGTGATGAGTTGTTCTGATGTTAGAACATACTCAATCCTTGCCATGTAGACAATCTGAAAAAATAGATAGATGGTAAGGAATAAGGACGGCCATATAAAAAACTCGTGAAATTCGAAGTCCGCAGAACGACTTACCCAGTATCCTGCAATACAAAGCAAGATACAAGGAAACTCATTAATACAGAACTGTCCCCAGTGAGGGCGGATTGTCACTGTTTGGAATGGTATAAATTCATTGTTAAGCATATCTAACATATTGAGAATTACTATATACCCATTCCTCTGCCTTCACCGTTACCTCTTCTTAGTGGTTCGCTTTCCGCCTCATAAAGAGCTGCCGATACGGCTTCAGGAGAGACAACACCAGGCTTAGAATAGACATCTCGGCTAGCATAAAGTTCAGGGCGGTAACGTGGCTCGGACATAACACTTCCAACAACGTCTAACCCAACAGATACTGCTGCTAGAATAGCTGCTCCTAAGTTGAAACCATGATCTGGCTTTGTCTTCATCTCTACTTCAGGGAAGATCTTATCAAAGAGTTTCATACGCTGGGTATCATTGACGGCACGGAACTTGTCAAAATCCTTTTGGGTAATCTCATGAGAGAATACATTACCATCAATGACAGCGGTCATCTTGTATTTGCCTTCTATGACTTTACCTTCAGCATCACGTAACCGCTCGACAGCTATATCACCTACATCAGTAGCTCTGCCATGCCCACCACTTCTAACCCATTGCTTACTGGGCTTTAGGTTTTCTAAGGACTCACCATTCACACCAGCTTCGCCTTGAAGGGCTATCTTAACATTCTGACGTAACTCCTCCAACGAAGGCCGTGCTTTACCTTCTTGTATCAGTTTACTCTCTGTCTGTCTGATAGCTTGGGCATCTACTTCTGAAAGAGCTTCTGCCTTGATGTGTTCGGAGTCCTTAAAGAGGGTTTTGTTAAGTGCCTCTGCCATCCTTTCGTTATAAGGTAGGCTAACACCTTCCTTGGTAGTTTCCTTCATATCAGTATTCTCTGAATACGAAGTGATATTCTTTCCGGCAGTGGAAACTGGAAGGGTTACAGCCTTTACGATAGATAATGACTTTCCCTTCTCATCTTTGATGGGTATAAGCGTTGATAAGAGTTTCGCCTTGCCATCGTCGTCAGCCTGCTTAAAAGCAAGATAATCTTCTTCTGTAATCTTATATGCCCACATTCCAATATCTTTGTTTTCTCGCATAGTGAGCATATAATTACCTGATATCTTATCTTTATATGCCATAGCACTTGTTATAGCAGCTGTAGCTGTATCGCTAACAAGATTATAATTGCCTTTTAGTACTGCAACGCCTGTAGTCTCGTCTAACTTCCCGGAGCGGATTCCATCTTCCATAATACCATTTGATGCGCTCTTAATCTTAACTTCATCAAAAACCTTATCGAAGAGCTTCAGACGGTACTCGTCGTTATAGTTAATAAACTTGATGTAGTCTTTCTTGGAGATATCGTGCACCATGACTTGATTGTTGATGATGGCTGTCATACGATAGATAGTTGCACTCTTACCATCGTTTACTGGTGATACTTGTATCTCACCAACTGATACGGCACGGCCATCTTTGATTGGGAGAAAGAAACCTTTTCCTGGATCAAGTGACCGACCATCTACAACACCAATAGAGTTCCAACGATCTAGGAAACCGCTTCTATAGTCTTCACGTGACGCTTTTAAGTCTATGATATCTACTTTTGAGTCCAGGTATTGCTTAGCAACTTCCTTATGTAGACCTAACTCTTGCTCGACTTCGGGCTTTAGCTTGATGTCGATATAGTCTTTACTATTTAGTTTATCGGAGGTTATTTTGTCATTAAAATCCTTTCCTATAACGGCATTTAAGATAGCAATTCTCTCGTTGACGGAGATGCCATCTTTGTTGTGTACACCTTTCTTGTTGCTATACTTGAACTTTTCACTCATGAGTTTTTTAGTCTCTTCAGGCTTTAGCTGGTATTCAAGATTGCTGTTCACTTCTGATGACTTGATGGTCAAAAGATTCTTCTTATCATCAATGATAATGCCATGCGATGAAAGTACTTCTTGGAACTTTGCTGATGACATATAGACTGGTGAGGTGATAGAGTTAAGAGGCACGGACTGACCTTTAGGACGTTCAATCTTGGGAGGTTGGACTTCCTTAATACTCATATCTTGAAGAACATCTGACTTCTGTCTTGTTCCTTTATCATAAAAGCCGTATGCTCCTGTTTTTAACTCTCCTGGTCGTAAACGCCCATCAGGACGGTCTATAACTACTGGTGCACTGCCTGCATAGAAAGGTCTACCATCAATACGCCTTACCCTGCCACCACTTGCAAGGCCTAAGATTCCATCTATGATACTATCAAAACGACCGAATCGTGGTCCTTCAAAAGGACGGAAAAAGCGTGGCTCTCTATATCCGTATTCACCATCTGCAAGTCTATGACCGTCTAAACCCATATTAACAGGGCTATTGGCATTCCTTGCTGCTACATAAGATCCTGGTATATAATAGTCATCTTTGATAATGCTGACAAAGGTGTTGTAGGCTTTCTTATCCCATACATTGGTGCCACTGTTCATCAATTTTTCAACCTGCTGCTGGTTAAGGGCGTATCGACGAGGTTCGGAAGAGTTATGAGATAAGGTAACTAATTCATAGTCTCCTGTATCGGTCATTGTAATATGTGCCTGCATACCATTGGCATTGAGCGTATCTTGCAGGCGAGGTGATATATCGGTCATCCGATAATCCGTATTCTTTCTTAATGTTGCCATATTCTATTGGTTTGGGTGGTTTTATTATTACTTCTTTTTATATAGCATGACGCAGGTATGACGATTGGCGGTGTACGGCTTGTAGTAGCTGTTCCCTCCTTTGATAGATGCTGTCATTTTATCTCTAGTCACACCTGCTTTTAGTAACAGTTTGGCTATATATCGACAGCGTTTGATGGAAAGGATACGATTATGTTTACTTGTTCCTGTCTTGCTGTCGGCTGAACCTACAATACGAACATCTAAATCGTATTCCTTTATAGCTGCAGCTATCTCTCTTATATTGATAAATTGTTGCTTATCGATGAGTTCTGTAGAATTGCGCTTAAAAAAGAAGAGGATAGGTGCGTCAAACTTTGCAATATTTTCATCATCAATACTGTTGGTGCCATTTTTTCCTTCACCGTTAGCAATTCTTTCCTGAAGAGAACGGAGTCCGTTATAGCTGTTACGTGGATAGGAAGGAATATTGATAGCTGTAGGATGAGTTATAATATCCTCGTTAGCTATTGTTGAATGTATTTGTTCCTTTCTATGCCATCCTAAGTGTCCGATACCAACTGTTATACCGATAGAACCTGACAATAGATTGTCTGCTAAATATTTTTTATTGCCATAACCATCAAAGTTGCCATGAGTTGTTGTTCCTCCGAGAGTGGCAGATAAAGCAATACGTTCATTAAGGCTATAACTACCTGTAATACCATAAGAAAAGGCAAAGGATGAATGTTTAAGGTTATTATTCCTTATAAAACCTACACTGAGATATGGACTTATATTCCATTTTGCAGGAGTGTCAAAAGAGGGGCGGAAGAATGAGGATACATTGAAAAGTGCATCGATATGATAACTCCCAAAAGATTGTGATGTCTTCTGTGAATCAATAAACTTAAAACCTTGATAGACAATACGAGTTCCAAAATAAGGAGAGTGCCATTTGCCTAGAGAAAAGTCAAAACCTAATTTGGTTCTGCCGCTGAAATCGGTATGGGTGGCTGGAGATCCTAAGAAGGAGAGGAAACCTGTCTGTGCGGAAACAAACCAATTTTCTGTAAGACCTGATAGCTGGTAGCGAGGTTCTTCGATTGTTGGTACAACAGGCTCTTCGGGATTATCAAAGTGACTGATGGGGTTGTCATACATTGATTTTACATACATGTTTTCTTCTGTGCCATATACGACCTGGGCATAGAGGGAATGGTTTATGACAGCGAAAGCTGATAATAATAAGATCTTTTTCTTCATTTGATTTTATACTTTATTTTCAATTATTCTATATCATAATTTTTGGGCTGCAGCATCATAGAGGTAGAGCTTATATTTAAAAATGATGCTTTCACACTTTTGAACATAGTCTCGTGCAGTAGCATATCCTGCTGATTTAATAGAGACAAGCCAGTTGTGAAAATCGGTGGAGCTGTAACGCCAGCATTGCTTGTAACGATCGCTCATCAGCAGCATGGAATGGTACTCCATACTGGCTTCAGGGGAGGCAAAGTTGCAGAACTTCTCACCTTTCAGGTCATCATCATGAACGCTATAAGGAAGGCCGCTATTAAGCCAACTCCTGTTAGCTTTAATACCGAAATAGTTAAAGCCAGCTTGGGCTAGCGTACTGCTTCCCCAACGACTTTCTAATGCCATTTGAGAGAGGATAACGGAGGCTGGGATACCATATTTCTTCTGCTGGCGCATGGCTGCATGGGCATACTTCTTGAAGAAATTATTAGGGGAAAGGAGCGTGTTTTCGTTGACATGGAGGGCTTTGATACATTGTAATTTTACATCTCTTATATAGGTAAGAAGGTTGTAAGGGTCTTCGAGTCTTCCTCGTAATCTGCTGGTTATATGGAGGTGTGCTCCAGTGGAACGACCTGTATTGCCACTAACGCCAACTGGATCACCTGCAAATATCTTATCGCCTTTTCTTACCCATATCTGTAATAAATGGCAATAGCTGATAGTGTAATCTCCATGCTGCATGATGATATAGTTGCCTGATGTAGGATCACTGCCGGTGTTAAGGACGTTGCCGTCAAACATGGCAAGACATTTCTCATAATGTGCCTTTAAGTCAAGACCACAGTGATCTCTTGTCTTACCTGTGATAGGATCTCTACGTCGTCCGAAGGATGAGTTGACTTTGATGTTACGAAGTGGAAAACTTACACTAAGATATTTGTCTATCCAATAATCTTGTAAGTTATCATTATCCGACTTCTTTTGCGCATAACATAGAAGGGTGCTTGAACTTAAAATAAGCAGAGAGATGTATTTCAAAATTGTTATCATATTCTTCTTTGTTTATACTGCAAAAATAGAATAAACCTATTTAATAAGGCGTGTGAAAAAAAAGGAAGTCTTATATTAACATTTCCAAAACGTCTCCCCCCCTAAATCCGTGGAAAAAGATTTTGAAAATGTTAATATAAAAGGTTTATAATTTTCAGGGAGATTCTTTCAAAGGAAGAAACTATCTTTGCAAAAACAAAAAACAGAAAAGATGAAGACGATTTTTGCAGAAAATGAGATACCCTATAAGAAGTTTGAAAGTATAGGGTTTTCACAGGAGATGGTGGATGACCTTCCTGAAGTGGTTATGAATAAGCTGTTAAGTGGTAACTGGACTCCACTCTTACCTATTCGGGTTGATTTAGGAGATGGGATTAAAAGAACTATCCAGGCTCGCTTAAAATTAGAAAGAAGAGCAGAAGGGGTGGATATACTTATTGCTCCAAGAAGCGAAATGGCGGACCTGGAGGATTTTACGCCTGATGAACAGAATACATTGCGTAGTGGTAAAGTTATCATAACAAAGATGCCTGGAAAGGAACAGTGCTTTGTGCAGCTCGATGATAAGACAAACAGGGTTTTGTATATTCCTGTTTCGCTGATGGAGGATAACTTGGCCACTCTGCAGAGCGAACTCGAACTCTCTAATGAACAGGTGGCACAAATGTGTACAGGCAATGTCCTGTCAGTAGATAAACATGAGGGAACATTCACTTTCGGACTGGATTTTCTTGCTGATGGTGGAATCAAGGTAGTAAGTGGAGATAAAGAACAATACGATAATGCTGCTTCACAGGAATTACCAACTTTTAATTTCGGTATATATGGATGCTGGATAAAAGATGATGATAATTCTTTCAAAGACTACATTTCTGAAGATGATTATACCGAGGAAATGCAGCGTGAGTTCTATCACCTTGGCGACGAAAATGTGCAGAAGGAAGAACAGAAACGAAGAGGTATGCATAGATAATAACCCTAAATACTAAAATGATATGGCTGAATTAAAGAAAGAATTGCTCGATCGACTCGATCGGCAAGAAATTACCAACTTCGAGTGCATCATTAGGCACGGAGAGGAAATAATAAATACCTACAAAGAATGGTGCGATGTACTCGGATATATAGAGGGCAATGAAGAAGGGGCAGAGCAGTTCGTCAATGAATGGAGGTATGGTGATGATTCTGATGAAATGCCACAAGAGGTGTGTGGTCTTCTACAAAAGGAAGGACAGAGGCAACAAAAGGAGCAGGAGAAAGAATTTCTGTCCCAAAGTAATAATGGTAATCAAGATAAAGATGCCTATATTTCTGCAATGGAGGTATATGACGAGTGGAAAAAAGATCAGAATAGACTGAAGGCTTTAGGAAGCTCTGAAAATGCCATAAAAGTAACACTGTGGAGATATCAAAACCCTAAGGGATCAAAGACAGCATGTAAGGATGAACTCGGTATTACTAGAAATAACGCCAAGAGATGGTGGAATGTACGTCTCTTTATTGATGGTGCTATTGCTGGAGGCGGACATGTACATTTCCCTTTAGGACTTAATTATGATGTTATGAAAGAAACTATTCTTGAAGCAATACAAAAGGCACAAGAAGATAAATAATCGTGCCACAAATGATGGCAGTTTAGTGTTTTTTACAAAATGTAGTTGTATTTATAGAAGGCGGTCTGCGTGATGCTAGCCGCCTTCTCTCTGTTGTATGGGACTTCTCGCCCCCTATACCCCTCGGTGTATTCCTGGTATAGATTATTAAGGTTTTGGGGGATATATCCCCTTATGATAAGGAAAGTTGTAAGATTTGACTGGAGGAGGTTTCTGATTGTTCTAATATACGTTTGGTATAGTTGGGGTTGTTTTCTAACCTTTCTCGCCATATCTTGGAATATTCGGGATTGGTAGCGTCAAAACGGCAACTCTGACTGATGATACCACTGCCTAAATGGGAAACGAGGTTCTCAAAGAGATAGGAGTCAAAGCAGAGTGTATCGAAGTCTATATCTCTGGTACTCTCTATCATGGCAACTGCTAAATCTCTATAATAATCGTCCCCATTCTCATACTTGTCTTTGGAGGCTATGTGAATGACTTTACTTGCGTGGTCATAGAGTGATAGTCCTGGCGTGCCATCATATTTTAATTCAATCTTGCTAAAGTCGTTTGCATCAAGGAACTGATAACCACTGGTTTTCTTTCTTTCCAAAGCTACCATATTTAACTTCAATGATTCGTAAGCTCGACGCTGGTTAATAGGGAAGGTGGTTTGCGAAATATTATAAACTCTTTCTGTACCTGCCTCTTTGAGAATATATAGACTTTCTGCTTCTTCAGAAATGCCATAGCCTTTATCTAATAACTCGCTTTCTGTAATGAAGAAAGGTACCTCGAAGCCTTTCTCCTCCATCCATAGAGCTAACATAATGGCATTTGTGCCTATATAGACTTTACCTTCTGTATCTCTTGGGAGCATCATCAGCTTGGATACCCATGGGTTATCACCGTTATCAAGCTGCCTTTTGAGTTTCTTACTTAATAACATACCATATATTCGATAAGCTTCTCTTCTTTGCATCTCTTCAGTATGCCATCTACCTGTAGGGGTTGGTTGAACCTGTATATAACCTTGGGGAATGAATATACTCTCTTCTTTGCTGGAAGTCTCTGCTTCTTTGCTTGAAGACATACTGCTATTTGATGAATCTGTATTGCTTTTCTCTTGTTCGGTGATAAGTGGAGAGCTTGCTTCAAGGGGAACAGTGATCGGTCGTTCTACTTTTACTGCTGGCTTGTCTGTAGGGTTTTTGAAACTTTCTTTATGCACAGAATATGCTTCTGAAGAGGGAGAAGGGACTATACCAAATCGTTTGATAACACTCTGCCACAGTGTATCTAATGGTTGCTTTTCTGTAGTTTTGCAATAGACTGACAATCCTTCGTAGATAATGTTAAGTTTAGCTTGTAATAGCTCCTTTACTATCTTATCTGTACTTTTACTTTGGACTCTCTTATACTCATTGATTAAAGAGTCACAATATTCTACGATGCTTCTTAGCAACGTATCCTTATCAGAGGATGTTAAAGGGGTAACTATGTTACTTTCAGTGTTAGATGCAACGACTTCGTTTGAAGTATTTACAGCAACTCTGTTGATTTCCTTACCGTCGATGCTGCATAGACTTTTTTCTACAGATAAGAGCACGTACTCTCCATTTTCATTGATAGCATTACCGAAGGTCCTTACCATAGATGCAAGGTCGTTGGTTACTGTACGCTCGTTTAAAGTCTTCTCTATATAATTCAAAACATCGACAAAAAGATAGGATTCATCATTTTCAATGATATACGCCTGAACCTGTTGTGTATCCAAATTGAAATCTATACGTATCTTGTTATCATAGAGTGACCATGCTTTGGGATAATAGGTCTTACCACCAAGATTTACGTAGATGGAGTTATTAACAGGGAACATACCTTGTAAATGGTTGGCACGCTTTACCATACCTATCAATGATAGATACTTCTTTTCAATATCATCTCGTACTGTGGCTTCTTCATTCCATTTGTGGAGAGCTTCGTTACTAAGAACGGTAAAATTCTTTGTATCAATTAGAGTCTTTAGTTTTTTGTAGGTGATATAATCTTCAGATGATGGGTGGTGACTGATTTTATCATAGAAAGAGACACATAAAGACAAAGGCTCTCCGGCTTTGTCTATAACTTCCTTAACTCTCATATAACGATTTTGATTATGAGATGTTTCATTATCCTTTCTGTTGTCTATAAAAAGACTACCTACAAGGGTTCGGCAGGACCTGGCATCTATCATTCTTATATAGGCTTCAGATAATTCGTATCCTGCTAATTGTAGTTGATAAAGGCGATCGGCTTGTTGATCTAAATCTTCGGCACAGGGCTTAGAATTTATCCAGGTACTTAGCAAGCCGTCTTGCCATTGAACGGCTGGGAAGAACTTGGAGTTGTGCTTGTCAGTATCATTACAACGTTCTTTCGCCCATAAACTCATCTCTAATGCCCATCGCTCTAATAGCGTATGCTGCTTTTGATTTATTGACAGGAAGGATAATTCTTCAACAGAGAAAAAATGGTTTTGAGGGAAAGGTTTCTTCTTTGTGTTGGCTACTTCTGTCTTTTCTGATGATTGCTCGACATTCTTTCCAAATATCTTACTCCATCCACTTAATAGGTGGTTGTGAAAGAGATTTTTTTTATTATCACTTTGGCTCATACTTGTTATAGTTAAAAGAATTTATAAACACCAGCCTGCAAAGGTTTATCTTTGTATGGATAGTGCTTTGCAAAACTGGTGGTTCAAATAATTAAAAAATATGACACATCATTTTTGTGTTGTGATTAGTTCCCATGGAACAATTCTGCTGGTACGGCACTCGATATTAACATTGCCTTGATAGATATGGAAATGAAGCTCGCCTTTGACTTCTACGTAGGCATCGGGCTTGAAGAAGTCTTGCTTAACTGGGGTAGTTGCAAGAAAGCGAACCCATAGCCAGCCGACTTTCTCGCCATCTTTGTCTTGGGATATGCCGGAAAAGGTTTGGAACTTATGACCGTTTTTATTGGTGCGTTCAACTATTTCACCTTTGATCTTTCCTTTGAACTCCATAGAGCCTGTAAGAGTATCAGCTTCGGTGGACTTCACAATCTCTATCTCACCATCACTACGGAGGTTGTAATAAGTACGCTCGTCTATTTTCTTAATGTAGAGTGTACCGTTAACTTTCACTTTGCGGCCAGTGGAATACTGTCCCATCGTACCTTTGTTGCCTGGGGCGGAAACAAAGACTTGTAGCTCGGCTCCTGAACCGTCGCTGCCTGCTATGGGAATGGTTATACTGAAGGAAATAAAGGGTGTTCCTTCTTTGCTTTGTTTCTCTACTGCGGAATTACTGATTGTACCGCATGCTGTGACATTACATTTAATCATATTTCCTATTTCTTTATAGTTTTATACTCTACGTATCGTATTCTCTTGCTGCTTTTCAGGTAGCTCTGAATCGTAATTTAACGAAGCAGTTTGAGTAAGTCGGCCGACATCGACACTTTCTCTATCTCTTCTTAACGAAGCTGCTTCCTTGGTTTCTTCCTGTCCGTTCTTTTCAGTAAGAGCAAGGTCATTACTCTCGTCTTGCTTTAACTCTTGGGCGAGGGTTAAGATGCTCATGAAGAGCGAAGATAGAAGGCCTGATATTCCATTGTTTGCTTGGGCTGCTTCCTCGCCATTCCTATTCATAAGGTATTGTAACCATCGGTTAGGATCATCGGAATTAGTGAGGTTAGATAGGAGTTGGGGATTGTCGATGGGCTGTCCTCCCATACATGGTTGCCCATTGTTATAAGCCATAAGGGAGGCATAACGAGCTACCATATTCTTACCTCCTTTGTCTAAAGGAACTGGGAGGTTGCCTCTGAAAGAAAGTTCGGCAAGGTATTCGGCAGGGTCATAACGCTGAAGCTCACCTTTGCTATTATAGAATTTGGTCTCAAAATGCAAATGTGCTCCAGTGGAACGACCTGTATTGCCTGACATACCTAGAGGGGTTCCTGCATTGACAACGTCGCCAACATTGACTCCTATTTTGCTTAGGTGCATATAGGTACACTGTAAACGGCTACCATCGGCACGGTTGTATTCAACGGTTATCATATTGCCTGCTGCACCATTTTTAGGCTTAACGGCAATGACCTTTCCATTATCTTCTGTACCATAGATGGGGAGATATTTGTCTCCTGTGCTAATATCTACCCCTCCATGATGATGTCCCGGACGACTTTCGCCAAACTCTCCTGATACTCGTAACCCTTCGAGGTTGATAGGCATACACCATCTGCCTTGAAGAGGATTAAGGAGGATGGCTGGGGTGTTAGGACGTGCTGTGCCTGCTGGGCTGATGCCTTGGCCTCGCATATAGCCTATGGGAATACCTTTCTGATTGGCCGTCTGTATGGCTAGACGGTCAAACTTGTCTAATCCGTATTTACTGATAACACCTTCGATGCTGTCTACATAGTTGGGGGCAGTGGCATAACCGCCGGCCTTAATTCCTCGTATCCAACCTAAGTGATCAGTGCTATCATTGACAGGACAACGACGAAGGTATCTTAATTGGAGGAGGGTGGCAGAATGGTCGTTAAGACTTTCTTCTACATTGTTATATGAACGGAAAGCTTCATTGGGACGGTCATCGTCATAAAAACTAACTCTACCTATCCATGAGGAACCTCGCTTGATTCCAAAGAAATTATTGTCGTTTCTGGCGAGGGCGGAGCTGCCCCAGGCACTCTCTACGGCCATCTGTGCAAGGATAACCGAAGAGGGTATACCATACTTTACTTGTTGCTCCATAGCATAAGGAGCGTATCGATTGATAAACTCTGATGGTGAAATTGCCATGTTGTTTGTCTATTTTTAATTTTCCTTATCCTATTCCCATACCACGAGGTTTAACTGTTATTGGAGTAGTTTCTTCTTGCTGAACGTCTTCTTCATTTGTGTCTTCAGATTGCAATGGCGTCTGCTCTTGGTTTGAAGAAACATTCTCCTGCTTTTCTTGTTTTATGAGATTCTCATTCTTTTCTTCTACTTTGAGAAAGGGTGCAAAGGTCACTGCTGCAACAGCTTTCTTATACTCTGACATATCGTCGGCCAACCACATCCTGTTCCATTGATTTTTGCTTATCGGCTCTTTCATGAGCTTACCGTCAATAGTGGCCATAACATATTTCTTGTTAGGATCATCTCCGTCTTTGGTGATGGTAGGACGTTCTATCTTACTCATATCGACAGCAGGGACTTTTGGCATGATAAGGTCCACTTTAATTTCAGGGTGCTTCTGTGCAACAGAATAGTATTTCTGTGCAAGAGCATCGTGTATCTCTTTCTTTTGATCTGTGTTTCTTGCATCAAAGTAGGCTCTCTTGTGAGCTTCGTTAGGATAGACTGCAAAAGAGGGTTCGTTATCTACTTTGAAGAAGAAGGCATATTGTCCCTTATCATCCTTGATAGGTGTAAAGAGTTTTATATTGGCAACTTTAGCTGCCTCTATCTGTGGCTTTACATCAATATCCCTGTGCTGGCTAAAATCATATTGCTTTAGCTTGTCCACAGAGACTTCTTTGCCTTTGTAATAGTCGTTGGTTTCATTTAAACCTAAACCACCACCTGCATTGTAGAACTTGACATCGCTGATACCTTCCTTGCCCAAAGCTATTTTAATGCGGTCTTTGCGGATTCCTGATATTTCTACATCATCGTCTAATGATGCACCTTCAGGAAGAATAACATCGGCTGCACCTTTTGCCTTGTCTCTTACAATAACGATTTGCTTGGACTCTATATCGGGAATCTTGGCTAAATCGCTAGAAATCTTGTATTGCTTTGGACTGACAATAAGATCCTTTGGAGTGAGTTCCTTGCGGATATCTTCGTACTTGACAATCTCTTGCTTTAGATGCTTGTCAATAGACTCTATTGCATTATTGATATCTTTTTCTATTAAACCGAGCATCTTAGGGTTCTCTCTAATCTCTCGCTGCAAATAGTTAACATTTTGCATGCTTTCTTTTGATAGAGTAGCTGGAAGGCCCTGACGTGCCATGAGAACTCCTGCAGCTAGGTCTTGAACGAAACGTTCATATTTAGCATCATCGCCAGGGAGGAGGTTGTTACGCCCCATCCTGTCAAGACGATGCTCGCTACCTGTGGCTGCAACAACGGCACGATAGATATCATTGGCTTTCTGAAGAGCAGCTTGACGGCTATCGCCAGCATCCTTATCGCTCATCCCACTGACAATAATCTTATCTGCTTGCTTGTCGTAAGCGGCATCTTGAAGCACCATGACACGCTCATAGCCTATACCTGCAGATTTGGCTACTCTCTGTGCTGTCTGATTGGCATTTGAGATGACCTCCTTCTCGTTAGGAAGCTGTCTAATAAGTTCGGCACTATCAAGATTCTCGGCTACTACAACCCACTGCTTAGCTTCGACTAATTTGGGTAGATAGTCATTAATCCTGTCAAGTGGGAAACTTACTGACTTGACTTTTTGACCGTTTTCTTCGGTCTGACTGACTGGCAAGTTTAAGAGCTTCCCTGCTCTTGACGCATCTTTTCCATAAATCTGATATTTACTGTCAGTACGAGCAATGACCATAGAGGTAGGATGGTTAGATTTTAACTTCTCGGCAAACTTCATCATACTGCTTACGCCACGCTCGGAGAGTTGATCTATCTTGGCTCCTTTGTCTTTCAAAAGAGCTATATAGTCTGCTTGCTTGCCTGCAGGCATAGTGGTTTGATCAATATTGAAGATACCGTACGCTTCCTTTGACTTGTGCTTGATATAGAACTCCTTCTCTTCAGTAGGAAGTTTATCATAGTCTTCTCTACTGATGAGTTCTTTTGTACCTACATGTTGATAGTCCCATTTAACCCAATTGAAAGCAAGAGATTCTTCGTTCTGCTTTACAGCCGTGCCAGCATCTTTAGCACTGTCATAGGTTGTATATACGTTTGAGCGATAGCCCTGCCTATCTGATTGCAGATTCATCATGATGCTGTTATAAGCCATGATGGGACGTTTCGCTCCAATAAACTCGGCATTGCTCTTGCCTGCCTTGTTCATCCAAATACCCTTGTTGCCTTTGGCAAGCTCTAAGGCACCAAGAAGAAGGGCAGCATGGAGGAGAAGTTTAGAACTCGGACCGCTATCTTTCTCTTGCTGTTTGTTCTCTTCTTCTCGACGCTTTTCTTCTTCGACCTCCCTACGACGTTCGTCTTCTGCCTTCTTCAGGGCGGCTTGCTTAGCTTGCTCGACTTTCTGTTTCTTCTCTTCTATAGCGGCCTGTTGGGCATCAGCTATGACGGTTGCCTGCTTTTCGGCAACTTCCTTTGGTACATTTCCTTTTTCCATAATTTTCTCTGCAATACTTGCTACATTCGTTGCAGGGTTACTGTCTTCTGAAAGGGAAGACATTTCTGCGACTTCTTCTTCTTTTTGTAGAGATTTATCATCGGAGGCAACGTTTTCTTCCTTCGTTTCCAAAACGGGATGTTCACGTCCTGAATATATTGCTTGTGGTATAATCCTTGTCTGTGCTTCTGCAGAGAATGCGAACTGTTCACCATAGACAGACTCCACATTGGCATTATATGCCATAATAATCTGTTCCGCCTGCCTTATGCGCTTTGCAATTTGCCTTGTACGATCATCATCAACAGAAAATGGATATTGACTGTTTATGCGACTGTACTTTTCCTGTAAGGCCTGTAAGGTCTTGCCTCTTTCTTTCGTTTGGACAAGCTCTCCATCAATTCCTTCCAAATTGCCAGCTTTCAGAGGCTTTTGATTCAATGCTATACGCTGTTCGTCAATCTTGTCAATAATCATATCAGAAGCCTTGCCTACGTCTGTCATAATGGTAGAAATGGTTTCAGGTTTTCCCTTTAGCCTATTTAACCACCCACTTAGATAGTTGGCGTGGTTATCCAGAATCTTTCTATCAAAGCCCATCGTACTGCCAACAAGGGCAGAGGTCATTTCTGCGATCAATTCCTCATGAGCGTAATTGTCCGTGCCATGCTGACCGAAACTTCTGTTAAGACGATTCTCGTGTCCCGTTGAATGAGCCATTTCGTGCAGGGCGGTGGAATAATATTCCATGCCGTCACGATAGACTTCCTCGGGTGTCTGCCCAAGTTTGAACTGTGATTTCATCGGAAGAACGATGGTGTCCGTTGACGGGCGATAAAAGGCTTGCTCGGAGGGTTTGTCATATTGTATTTTAGCATACCACGCCTTCGTCTCAAACATACGGTCAAGAGCTTCGTTTACATACATTCCATCTGTGTCCTTCACTTCTTGTTCGGGAACTTTGAAGCGTGCCACAATGGCATCGTACTTTTTCTTGTTGACTTCTTCAAGGTTGGTCTGGTCGATATTGAAAACGCTGAAAACTCTTGGAAAAGGACGCACGACCAGCTTGGATCGTTCTTCCTTTGACATCGTATTATAGACTTCTTCAGAGATTTTATTCCCGTCCTCGTCTTTGATGGATAGTCCCCACTTGAAGACCGGAACGGACTTTTCACCAGGTTTGACTTGGAGATTCTGATCCTTGGCTTGAAGGAATGTCATATAGACAGGTGTCTTGTACCCTTGCTCTGCGGTGTTGAACATGAGAAAGAATGAATTTCCACCAGAATACGTCCGTCCGCTGATGTTTTGCGGCAAACCTTGCACAGAACCATTGACACCCATCCAGCCTTTCTTCCAATTATTGGCTTTGGCTGTCTCGATAATTTTAACCATCATGTCCGCAAATTTCTGAAGATTGTCTGCAGATTTGTTACTTCTTTCGTAAGAAAATGGCCGATTTTTGTTCTTTTTACCAGGCATAATAATGAATTTTGATTGTTACAAAATAAGCAACTTCATTCCAAAAAAACATACCCGAAAAAATAAAACTCTTATATTAACGTTTTCAAAACCTTTTCAATGGGTTACAGAAGGTTTTATGTTAAAAACGTAGCTTTATTATTTTGTAAAAGAATAGATAAAATACTAAAAAAATCTTTCGCAACTGTTACAATCCTTGTTAGGGAAAGGATATTCTATACGAGTCTTATATCCTATACGTATATAAATATAGTCATATTGTTGTATATAGTTCTATTTATATATCTCTATGAAGAAATACACCTATATACTTTGATTAAAACTTATCGTACCTGCGGTACTTTTTTACTTTGACTTAATCTATTTTCATTTTGTCTCTGTTCTCGGCCACTCACTTCTCTTCTCTGCCAGTAGTCATCTATCGACTTTTAGATGCAAAGGTAGTACTGGCAGGAAACACGGCAAACACCAGTCCCTTATTGACAATAATTTTTCCAATACCCTCCGAAATCAAATAGATTACGGTTTCCTGAAAAATTTATCGATCAATTATTT
>NZ_ADFQ01000018.1:0-500 GCF_000177355.1 Prevotella amnii CRIS 21A-A | reverse complement strand
AACAGGCAAAGGCTGACGAATGGTGGAGCCGTATGGAGAAAGAAGGTGGAATCGACAGGTTTAATAAGGAAGAGCAGAAGTCGCTGAGAAAATATGAGAACTATATTGACCTTGAGACGGCAAACTATACTGACGCAAGGAATGTTGGTGCTGAGTGGCTCTGCAAGCAGACAATAGACAAGCTGCAATTAGAGGGTTTCCTGCGCAAAAACGGCTGGACGGAGAATGCAATACACACGGCTTTGTCAGCATTGATTGTCCGTACGGTATATGCAGTTTCTGAACGTTCATCTTATTATTATTTGCGGGATAACTCGGCTGCTGGCGAACTTTACAGCGGAGCTCCTGGCTGGACACCAGGAATCAATTCTCTGTATAAAATCACTGACAAGTTATATGAACTAAAGGAACAGTTAGAGCGTCATCTGTGCAGCGTTACTGACGATCTCTTTAATATAGACAACAAGTTGATGCTCTTCGACTTAACCAACTTCTATTTC
>NZ_ADFQ01000019.1:0-50126 GCF_000177355.1 Prevotella amnii CRIS 21A-A | reverse complement strand
CACGCAAAAAGGAGGAAGCAAAGGTTGATACCAATCCGACTGAAGCACAGAAAGAAGCTGGCAACTACAAGAAAGGTCATATCAAGGTAGATGGTTTCAATGTCACTATTGAACAGCCTAAGGGTAGTGTTCGTCGTGGTAAGGACGCAAATGGCAAGGAATGGGAAACCGAGATGCATAACACCTACGGATACATTCGAGGTACGGAAAGTGTTGATGGTGATCATATCGACATCTTCTTGTCAGATAACCCAACAGAGGGTAACGTCTTTGTTGTAGACCAAGTAAATAAAGATGGTTCTTTCGATGAACATAAGGTAATGTACGGATTCTCTGACATGGAGAGCGCAAGGAAAGCATACCTTTCTAATTATGAAGAGGGATGGCAAGGCTTGGGCAACATTACAGAAGTTAGCAAGGAAGAATTCAAGAAGTGGATTGATAGCAGTAAACGCAAGACAAAAGCGTTTGCAGAATATACTTCTGTTAAAACAGAGGGGGATGTTAATGTACAGCATCCTATTGAGGATAAAGGCGGCAAGCGTCTTGTATCTAATGAACGCTACGAAGAGCTAAAGAAGCGTATGCGTTCTAAGTTGGGTCAGCTTAATTTAGGTGTAGACCCTGAGATGTTGGCTATCGGTGCAGAAATGGCAGTGTATCATATAGAGAATGGCGCACGTGCCTTTGGAGCCTATGCAAAGGAAATGATTTCTGACCTTGGAGACGCAATTCGTCCATATCTCAAAGCATTCTACAACGGTGCAAGAGATTTACCAGAGATGACAGAACTATCTAAGGAAATGACCTCTTATAGTGATGTTAGTGCCTTTGATGTAGCTACTATCGGTAATGATGGCGAAGAGGTAAAGCCTACTGTATTCGATACCGCAGAGCAGGTTAGTAATGAGGCTACTGTTGAGCATAACGCACAGGAGGAAGCCAAACAGACAACAGAGACTGGCGATGTTGATAACGATGTGTACTCTATCACTAAGCAGCACAACAACAAGAAAGATGTTGATATTTGGGTTGTACGTGGAAAAGAGCATGTAGACCGTAATGTTTTCATGGGACAGAAGAGAGAAGCTAAAGAGAATAATGGTTACTACTCTTCGTTCCGTGGGGTTAATGGTTTTGTTTTCACCACACCCGAAGAGGCACATTCTTTTGCGAAAAATGTATTCACTAATGAAAATAATAACCAAACATTAAACATAGAAAACAATGAAGAAAATGAGCAAAGAGCAGCAGATACAGAAATTATTGCAAGCCATGCTGAACCTATAGAGGAAGATAAAACTACCACAGACATCAATGGTTTTAAGGTAGGCGATAAGGTTATGTATAAGGGCGAGCCAGCAACCATTTATGACATTGATAGAGGTAAACCTGTCCTTGATACTGGTTTAACACCTGTAATGTATGAGCTGGTAGAATGGGAAGACATTCAGCCTATTACTTCTACAAAAGAGGAAAAGGAGCTTCCACAGAAAGAAAATCAGCCAAAAAGTGGCAACCAAAAGAAAAATAATGTATCTTCGCAGGTAGAGAATGACCTTTTCGGAGATTTGTTCTCACAAAGCGAACCAAAATCACAAGACAATGAAGATAACCAAAGAACTCGAAGAGAGAATAGAAAAAGCGATGATGGAGTTTCGCCACGAGAATCTTCTGGGCGCAGGACAGCTGAACCGGGACAACTGGACGCAAATCCTACAGAACGCAGGACTGAGCGACAAGGAGATAGCGGAGTACAGAGCGGAAATGCAGAAGTACTCAGCAGCACTGGACGACCCACTGGACGCTTATCGAGATTAAACGTTTCTAATAATCATGCTGAGCGTGGTGTAGACTATGCGCCTACATCCGTTGATGCACGTATAGAAGCTAACATCAAGGCTATTGAGTTAGCTAACGACCTTGTCGAGAGTGGTGAAAAAGCAACTCCCGAAAAAATGCGTGTGCTTAGAAAGTTTAGTGGTTGGGGTGGTCTTGGAAAAGCTTTCTCTATAGGTACACCTATTTCTCTCAAACTACAACAAATGTTAGGTGCAGAAGCATACGAGCAAGCCGTAATGAGTGCCAATAGTGCTTATTATACACCAGCATACGTTATTGATACGTTATGGGACGTAGCAAAACAACTTGGATTTAAGGGAGGCAATGTTTTAGAGGGTTCGGCAGGTATCGGTAATATAATAGGGCAAATGCCTATGGAGATTAGCGATAATAGCCATATACAAGCCGTAGAGATTGACGGCACGTCTGGCAATATCTTATCACTTCTGTATCCTGAAGCTAATGTTGAGATACAGGGCTTTGAAAAAACACGAGTACCAAATGGTAGTGTAGATTTAGCTATTACCAATGTGCCTTTTGTAACAGGGCTTCGTGTGAATGACACAACAGGAGATAGCGACCTGTCAAAGAAGTTTCACAACATTCATGATTTCTGTATTGCAAAGAATGTACGCAAATTGCGTGAGGGCGGTATCGGCATCTTTATATCTTCAAACGGTACACTTGATAACTCACAGAAGTTGCGTGATTGGCTGGTTAGCGATGGTAAGGCAGATGTTATCGGGGCATTCCGACTCAACAATAAAACATTTGGTGGTACTGGTGTAACATCTGATATTATTGTTATCAGAAAGCGTGTAGGTGGAAAGGTTTCTCCTAATGCTATTGATGTTAGCACTGTAACAGGTGAGCGCAGCGTTGATTATAATACTGGGGAAGAAAAGAAGATAAAAGGCACGTATGTTTCTGTTATCAAACACTTGTCAATGGATTACAATAAGTATTTCATTGAACACCCTGAAATGATGGCAGGTAAGATGGAGTTTGCTTTCGAGCATGGCGATACCTATCGTGCTACCTCAAAAGGACTTTATCCAACGAGTGATAAGCAACAAGAGAAGATGTTGCAAGATTTCGTGAACTCTTTTGCTCACATGAAAGATGAAGCACAGGTAAAGAAAGAGGAAATGCCTGTCAATGTAGTATATGAAGAGCTTGGCGATGATGTCAAGGAGGGAAGCATGCTTATCAACAAGGACGGTAAGCTTTGTGTTGCTCAACTGGGACAAGCCGTTCCACTTAATTTGAATACAAATAAGGTAAAAGGACACACAAAGGAAGAATGCTTTAAGGCTTATACTGCTATTAAAAAAGCCTTAGATGATGTATTGCATTATCAGTCAGAGAATGAAGACGATAAGGGGTTACAGCCTTTACTTGACGAACTCAACAAGGCTTATGATGACTTTGTTAATACTTACGGACACCTTAACAAGAATGTTTCTATTGCTTTCTTGCGCAATGATATTGATTATCCTAATGTATTCTCACTTGAAAGATATGAGGAAACAGGAGACAAGGATGGAAAACATGTGCAGAAATTCATTAAGACAGATGTGTTCAGCAAACGTGTTATAGAGAAAGACGTTGAGCCTCAACCTAAGAACGTAAAAGACGGTATTATTGTTAGCATTTATAAGACAGGCAAGATTGATATCCCTTATATCAGTACACAACTTAGCATGAGTGAGGACGATGTGAAAAAGGAAATCATTAGCAGTGGCTTAGGCTTTGAAGACCCAACGTGCAAACAGGTAGTCGTTTCTTATCAATATCTTAGCGGTAATGTCAGAGAAAAATTGAAACAGGCAGAGGCTAATAATGAAAATGGAACTTATAATGGCAATATAAAGGCTCTTAAAGAGGTCGTTCCTAACAGCATCCCTGCACACCTCATAGAATTTAACCTCGGTTCATCATGGATTGCTTCTGAACTTTATGACGAATATGTAAAGGAGAAGACTGGTATTGACGTTAAGTTTACGGCAGCAGGTGGTACATGGTTCATGAAAGCACCTGATTGGGGGTTGAACAATGATAAAAACCGTACGAGTGGTGTCCATAGTGAGGTATTCAATGAGTATATTTATGGGCATAAGCTAATCGAGGCTGCTATCCAAAATAAGACCATTTCAGTTTCAAGGGTACAAAAACATTACGATGGTTCCAAAGAGACTATAACAGACAAGGAGGCTACACAGGCTTGTGCATCTAAGATTGATGAAATCCGTCAGAACTTCAAGGATTGGGCAAGAAATAAGATGCAGAGCGACCCTGCAATGTCCGAAAGAATGGAAGCCGTTTACAACGACCTCTTCAATAATTATGTCCCTGTTGATATTCCTTCTGAATATATCCCAGAACATTTTGGAGGTGCAACACACAGTATTACCCTTCGCCCTCATCAGGCAAAGGCGGTAGTACGTGGCACTATGCAACCTTTGATGCTTGCCCATGAGGTAGGAACAGGTAAGACCTTTACTCTCATTTCAACGGCAATGGAAATGCGCAGACTGGGAACAGCCCATAAGCCTATGATTGTAGTACAGAATGCTACCGTTGGTCAGTTTGTTGCCAGTGCAAAGCAATTATATCCTAATGCAAAGATACTCACATTGGAGGATAGCGACCGTAGCGCAGAGGGTAGAAAGAATTTCTATGCCAAGATACGTTACAACGATTGGGATATGATAGTCGTTCCTCAATCCACCTTTGAGTTTATTCCTGATAGCGAAGAGCGTCAGATGGCTTTCATTAAAGACAAGATAGAGGAGAAGATGCTTGTTCTTGAAAAAATGAAAGAAGCTGATGACTCAGAGCGCAACCCTATTACTCGACAGGCAGAAAAAGAAATCCAACAGTTGGAAGACGAGCTTGCATCTATCTCTGGACAACTCGCAGATAAGCGTACAGCAAAAGATGAGAAGAAGCGTGCAGTTACTAAGCAGAATACAGAGGTAAAGGCACGTGAAATGCTCGACCGAAGAACAGACGATACGGAAAACTTTGACGATATGGGTATTGACGCCCTACTCGTTGATGAGGCTCACGAATACAAGCACCTCGGATTTGCTACAGCTATGCAGCGTGGCGTTAAGGGTGTAGACCCATCGTATTCAAAGAAGTCGCAAGGTGTTTATTTGAAGACACAAGCCGTATTGCAAAAGAACTATGGACGTAATGTTATCTTTGCTACTGGTACTCCTATCAGTAATACAGCAGCAGAGATATGGACTTTCATGCGTTATCTGATGCCAGCCGACACAATGAAAGACTATGGTATCTACTACTTTGATGACTTCGTGCGCAACTTCGGTAATATCCAACAGATGTTGGAATTTACCACCAGTGGCAAATTCAAAGAGAATAACCGTTTTGCAGGTTACATTGACTTGCCTGAACTCGTGCGTATTTGGTCAAGTGTGTCTGATACTGTTCGCACAAAGGATGCAGGAGGTGTGAGCGATAAGATACCTGAAATGGAGACAGGAAAGGCACAAGACCTTTATCTGCCACAGACAAAGGCTTTACGTGGTATCATGAAGTTTGTAAAGGGCGAGCTTGAAAAGTACGACAATATGAGTGGCAAGGAGAAGAAAGAGAATTCTCATATTCCACTTACTATGTATGGTATTGCCAAAGCAGCAGCCGTGGATGCCCGTTTGGTTGATGCAAGTGCAGAAGATGATGCTAACAGCAAAACCAATGAGGCTGTGCGCCAAACATTGCGTACTCTGAAAGAAACGGCAGACTATAAGGGTACTATTGCTATCTTTGCAGATAACTATCAGAACAAAGCGAGCGGTTTCAATCTATACGAAGATGTTAGAGAGAAACTTATCAAGGCAGGTGTTCCAGAGAAGCAGATTGTTGTAATGAAGTCGGGAATGACTGTGAAGAAGAAACTTGAAATCTTTGACAAGGTAAATCGTGGGGAGGTTCGTGTTATCATGGGTAGTACATTCACCCTCGGTACTGGTGTGAACATTCAGGAACGCTTGCATACACTTATACATCTTGATGCACCAAACCGACCTATGGACTACACACAGCGTAACGGACGTATTCTAAGACAAGGCAATATTCACAAGGAAATGAATAAGCCTGTACGTGTGCTTCGTTTTGGCGTTGAAGACAGTCTTGATGTTACTGCATATCAGCGTTTGAAAACTAAAGGTGCTATTGCAGACAGTATTATGAACGGCAAGCAGCTTATGTCAAACAGTATGGAGAACCGTATTCTCGAAGAGGAAGAAGATGCTTTTGGAGACACCGTAGCACAACTTTCAGGAAGCGAGTATGCTATGCTGAAAAATCAAGCCGAGAAGAATGTCCGTAAGTTTGAGAGCAGAAAGCGTCAGTGGGAAGCCGACCAAACGTATATCCATAACGCAAAACCACGTCTTAACGGTCAGATAAAGCAGGAGCAGGAGCGTAAGGACACAAATGAAAAGAACCTTTCTCTTGTTCGCAAAACTTATCCTGATGGTAAGTTCAAGATTATAACCATTGGCAAACAGAAGTTTGACAGCGTAGAAGCTATGGCAGACTTTATAAAGGAGCATAACAAAAAGGTCAAAGACGAGAGCGAAAAGGTTAAGGATAGTGCAAATGCCTCATACACGAGTAGCCTCAATGTAAATATTGACGGCTTAGATTTTGTTGTACGCACAGAAGTTGCTAAGGAAACTATATCGCAGGGCATCAATCTATTTAGTAAGGCTACACGTAAGATGTTTTATTCTCAAAAGGAATTAGGTCTTACAGATGTACCTGTAAAGAGTGGCTTGCTTCGCAATGCTATTGAGGATATTACCAAAAATGTTATTAATGGTAATGATTTCGAGAATATCGTTGGATATGCAGAGCAGAACATAGCTCGCCATAAATCCGAACTTAAGCAGATGCAAGCAAGAGAGGGTAAGCCTTTTGAGTTTGAAAAAGAACTTGAAGAAGCTAAGGCGAAATACGAGGAATACACCGAGCTGATGAAGCAGGAGATGGAGGAAAAAGAAAAGAAGTATGCCGAAATGGATAAAGATGTTGAGGCTGTTTCTACTCTTTCTGAAGCATCAGAAGACGAAGAAGACCTTATGCGTGATGGTCAGGGAACATTAACTGATTATGAGTTGAGTTTCATCAACGACCCTTGGGTAAAAATGCTGGGTAAGTCTAACCGTACAGCCAAGCAACGTGCAGCATTTGCCGAACGTGAACGTAGTAGAATGACTAATCGTGTAGGGGAGCTTGCAGACATATTACATCTTGACAATGTAGAAGTGATTACAGATGCCAGCCAGTTAGACGGTAAGCGTGCAAACGCTAAAGGTTTCTACTCAAAGAGTACAGGTAAGATAACTATAGTTATCCCTAATCATGCCAATATAGCAGATGTAGAGAAAACTTTATTGCACGAAGCAGTAGCACATTATGGCTTGCGCAAACTCTTTGGCGACCATTTCGATACATTCCTTGATAATGTTTACCAAAAAGCAGAGCCTGAGATTAGACGTGAAATTGTAAAACTTGCAACCAAGAATGGCTGGGACTTCCGCACAGCGATAGAAGAATACCTTGCATCACTTGCAGAGCAAACCGACTTTGAGCGCATGCCTTATAGTTTCTGGACAAAGATAAAACAACTGTTTATGAAGCTGCTCCACTCTATTGGTTTTGAAAACTGGCAAGGTGGCGAGTTGAGTGATAACGAACTTCGCTATATCCTTTGGCGCAGCTATCAGAACCTAAAAGAGCCAGGAAGATACCGCAGTATCTTAGGAGAAGCAGAAGATGTGGCAAAGCAGTATGAGTTGAAGGTTGGTAATTATGCAGAGCAAGAAGCGGACAAGTCGGACAGGTCGGACCAGGTAAATAAAGCCTTCAACATAGAACTTGAACGCTATCTAAATGGGAATATGGCGACCAACGAAATGTTGCATTTAGGCTTACCACAAGGAATAATGATTGACTTCTTACCAAACCTACCTATTGTCATGCGCCAGCGTATTTTAACCAAGGCAAGCGTAAAGAAACACGATGTTGATTTAAGTGCTTTACATAATCTACCACAACATTTGTCAGCACCTATTTTTGTATTTAAACGTGCAGATAATAATTTAGGTGTACTCACAGAAATGAAAGACCGCAATGGAAAAAATATCTGTGTAGCAATTGAGTTGAACAAGACTATACAAGACGGCAAAGAGTTCTTAGAGGTTAATGATATACGTTCTATTCATGGACGTAACGAACGTGATGTCATTTATCCTATTGTAGAAAATGGCAGCCTACAATGGGTAGACAAAGAAAAAGGGCTTAATTGGCTCTCCTCAGTATCACATTATGCTCAACAGGAAATAGACAATCAAGTCCTTAATTCTGTAGCAAAGATAGTGAAAGATTTTGAGAACCCAAGCGTTTCGGAAGAAAATGTTGAGGAAGATGATGTTTTGTTACGTGAGGGAGAGGGTAGAGTTGAGGCTCGTGATATTTACGAGCAGCGTGTCAGTAGAGCTATGTTCCAAACGCAGGAAGCTATACAAGATAGTATGCTTGGACTTAAAGAGGCTATGGATGCTATTATAAAAGGCGAGGGTAAGAAAACGGATATTGCAGATATAGCAGGTTTTGAGAATGCCTATTTAGGAGAAAATAGATTATCTTCTGTCAATAAGGCTGAGGCAGATGCTTTTGCACACCTTGTATTTCAACCGATGCTTGACGAAGTTGCCAAACTTGCTAAAAATGATAAGCAGCGCACCGAACTCGTTGATTATATGATGGCAAAACATGGTTTGGAGCGTAATCAAGTTATGGCGGAACGTGATGCTACTGAGGCATTCAAAGCAAATGAACAGGCACACCCTAATAGTACAAAAAGTTTTGATGATTATCTTGCAGATGCTCGTGAACGTGATTATGCAGGTCTCACTGCCTTGACCGGAACAGATACAGTGGAAGACGCTGAAGCGGAGGCTGGAAGAATGGTTGCAGATTACGAGCAGAACAATGATACAACAGCGTTATGGAAAAAGGTAAACGATGTTACGAATGCCACTCTATCAAAAAGTTATGAGTGCGGTATGATGAATAAGGACACATACGACAAAATAAAGAGTATGTATCAGTTCTATATTCCACTTCGTGGCTTTGATGAAAAGACAAGTAGCGAAGCATACGCATACCTTACTCATCGTCAAAGTGCTTTTAATGCTCCGATTAAGGTTGCAAAGGGTCGTACTTCAAAAGCAGATGACCCATTTGCAAACATACAAAGTATGGCAGAAAGTGCGATAACACAAGGTAATAGGAATAAACTGGTAAAGCAGAAATTCTTAAACTTTGCTCTTAACCACCCAAGCGACCTTGTTAGTGTGAGTGATTTATGGTTGAAACATGACGATGTAACCGATGAGTGGAAACCAGTCTTCCCTGATAACATAGAAGACACAGACTCAGCAGATGATGTTGAAAAGAAGCTGCAAGACTTTGAGGCACGTATGGAAGAACTCGCAGAGCAAGACCCCGAAAAGTATAAGCATGGCAAGGATACCATCAATGTACCGTATCGTGTCGTAGAAAGTAGGGATTTGAAGCAGCATCAGGTTCTTGTTAAACGTGGTGGTAGAAATTATGTCTTGACTATTAACGGCAACCCAAGAGCAGCACAAGCCCTTAACGGACAAACTAATCCTGATAATGACAATTCAGGTTATATCGGTGCTATTCTTAAAGTTGGTGAAATGGTAAATAGACAGTTGAGCGCATTCTATACAACACGTAACCCTGATTTTGTTGTGTCGAACTTCATTCGAGATATGCTTTATGCTAACTCAATGGTATGGGTAAAGGAGAGTCCAAACTATGCGTTGCGATTCCATCGTAACATTGGAAGATGCAATCCTGTACAGATAAAGATACTTCTTACCAAGCATAGAAACGGTAAGCTCAATATGGATAACGACCTCGAACGTTCATTCTATCAATTCATGATGAATGGTGGCGAAACAGGCTATGCCAATATACGAGATATTGAACAGCATAAGAACGATATCCGTAGAGAATTGAAGCGTGCTAATGGAAAACTTGGTATAGAAAAGGCTATCAATTTATTTGGTGAAAGACTTGATGAGTACAACCGTGCAGTTGAGAACAGCGCACGTTTTGCAGCATTCCTCACATCACGAGAAATGGGAAGAACAATTGACCGTTCTATCTATGATGCAAAGGAAATCTCTGTGAATTTCAATAAGAAAGGCAGTGGCGCAAAGTTTATGAGAGCAGTTGGTCAGACGAAACTTGGCAATACAAGTGCTTTCCTTTCAGGATTTGGACGTAGTGGCTTTGTATTCTGGAATGCAGCCATACAAGGAACAACAAACTTTGGCAGACAATTTAAGAAACACCCTGCAAAAGCATTTACGGCAGCAGCAACGATGTTCATACTCGGTGCTTTGGTAGCAGGAATGGGTATGGGAGACGGCGACGATGACAACAAGAATAGTTATTGGAACTTACCTGAATATGTAAGACGTAGCAATATCTTGTTTAAGGCTGGCGACCAATGGGTATCTATACCATTACCTACAGAATACCGTGCTATATATGGTATGGGCGAGTTAATGGTTAGCGCAATGAGTGGTAAGGAACATTTCACAGGTACAGAATTAGGCAGAGCCATTGCTGGTCAGGTTACACAGATTCTTCCTATAGATTTCTTAGAGGGTGAAGGAGGTTTGAAAGCGTTTATACCAAGTGCAGTAAAACCTTTTGCTGAAGTTTATACCAATAAGAGTTGGACGGGTATGCCTCTCTATAAAGCCACTCCTTATAATAAGGATATGCCTGAATGGACAAAGGCTTACAAGAGTGCTAACAAATACCTTGTTGGAATATCTAAGACTTTGAATGAGGTAACTAAAGGCGATGCTTACACAAAGGGGGCGATTGACATCAATCCTGCAAAGGTAGAATACATTCTTAATGGTTATTTCGGTGGTGTCTCTAATACCATTGACAAACTTACTAAGAGTGCAGAGACTATTGCAGGGCAAAGAGAATACGACCCAAGAAGTTTCTTGCTACTCAATAGAATTTTGAAGAATGGAGATGAGCGCACAGAGTCGCGTGCCATTAACAATGAGTACTACCGAGCAAAAGAGGAACATGACAAGCTAAAGGCACGGATAAAGCATTACGAAAAAGACACAGACAATGGTGTTTTTGACTATGCCGAGAAGATTGATTTTCTCTATAACTCTCCTGAATATGCACGCTATGAGATTTTCGAGGACTATAACAAAGAGATTGACGGTCTCTATGATGAAATGAAAGAAGCGACAGACGATGATGAACGTAAGGTTATCGAGAACGAACTCACTGCATTAAAAAAGCAGATGATTGAGGAGATGAATGCTACACGTAAATAGTTAAACCCACGGTGGCACATATTTTAATTAGATTTGTGCCACCGAAAACAAGAAGATATGCATACAGTTACAAAGAAAAAAGAAAAATTACTACCGATGAGCCAGATTGCACCAAAGGCAGATAGAGAAGAAATGGATACAGTTTCTTTTCGTTCGCATAACTTTGGCAGTCGTAGGGCTTTTGATATTCTTATGGAAGCGCAGCATTACTGGAACCAAATGGAGCAATTCCGAAAGGATAGACAACGTAACAAGCGTTATACATACGGAAGCCAATGGGACGATATGATATGTGTAGATGGTAAATCTATGACAGAGGAAGAATATATCAAGCAGCAAGGTAATGTTCCTCTAAAAAACAATCTTATTCGTAGGCTTGTGCGTAATGTGTTGGGGGTTTACCGTTCCCAGTCGAAAGAGCCGACTTGCACCGCACGGGACAGAGACGAACAGAAACTGGGAGAAACAATGTCTACCATTTTACAATGCAATATGCAGCTTAATCGAATGAGTGAAGTCTTTGCACGTACTATGGAGGAGTTTCTTATATCAGGCTTTATTGTACATCGTAAGAGTTATGGCTGGCGCAATGGTAAGGAAGATTGTTGGACGGACTATGTTCAGCCAAACAATTTCTTCATAGATAATAACATGAGAGATTTCAGAGGTTGGGATGTTAGTTGTTTAGGAGAGGTTCACGATGTGAGCTTTGGACAATTGTGTGAGCAGTTAGCCGAGTCTCCCGAAGACTATCAAAAGCTAAAAGAGATTTACAAATGGGCTGCACGCAAAGAATTTCTTGTCAATTATGCAGAACATTTTGGTTACAGTAGGCTTAATAATTACGATTTCCTCTTTACAAGTGAGCCTGGTCGATGTAGAGTAATCGAAGTATGGCGCAAAGAACAAAAACCTCGCTACCGATGCCATGATTATCAAAATGGCGATATATACAAGATTGAGGAAGAAGATTTTGAAAAAGAGGTTACTTTGGTTAATGCACAGCGTATGCAAATGGCTGAGGCTACAGGGATGCCACCAGAAGAAGTACCACTTGTCAAAGCTACTTGGTTTATGGACGATTATTGGTATTTCTACTACCTCACTCCATTCGGCGATATTCTGAAAGAGGGAGAAACTCCTTTTGAACATGGTAGCCATCCGTACGTGTTTAAGGCATATCCATTTATTGATGGAGAGATACATTCGTTTGTGGCAGATGTGATAGACCAGCAGCGATACACAAACCGTCTTATCACTCTTTACGACTGGATTATGCGTGCCAGTGCCAAAGGTGTATTACTTATGCCTGAGGATAGTTTACCTGATGGAGTAAGCATGGAAGATATTGCAGAGAGTTGGGCTGAGTTTAATGGTGTTATTGTCTTCAAGCCATCAAAAAGCGGTCAAATCCCCCATCAGGTAGCTAATAACTCTACAAATATAGGTATAACCGAACTTCTTAATTTGCAGCTCAAATTCTTTGAGGATATTTCAGGTGTTAATGGAGCATTACAGGGTAAACCTGGGTATGCAGGGACAAGTGCAGCTAAATACAACCAAGAAACTCAAAACGCTACAATGTCGCTTCTTGATATGTTGGAATGTTTCTCGTATTTCGTTGTCGATGGTGCTTACAAAGACGTGAAGAATATTCAACAATTCTATGATGGTAAGCGAGTATTCAATATTGCTGGTAAGACAAGCGCACAAATTGAATACGACCCAAAGAAGATTAGAGACGTTGAGTTTGATTTGTCGATAACAGAAAGCACAACAACTCCTGCTTATCGTCAGCTTGCAAATGATGTATTGATGCAGTTATGGCAAGCAAATGCCATCAGCGTGGAGCAGTTACTTGAACATGGTAATTTCCCATTTGCGGACGAATTGTTGCAGAGCATACAATCTCAGAAAGAACAGTTGCAACAGGGACAAACACCGCAAGGTGTATCTCCAGAGATTATGCAACAGGCGCAGCAGGGAGCAAATATGCAAGCTGTAAACCAATTACACCAAGCAATCGCATCATAACAATAAAAGGCGTAAGATTTATTCCTACGCCTTTTATATTATTTACCTTTATTATTCTTCCCCTTTCGGATATTCTCTAATGCCAGCGCATCATTCGTAAGTGTAGCAACACCATCGATGTCTTGCTTACTCTTTGTGCTGTATCTTCCCATCATACCATGCGTAATACTGTCGCTTTTTAAACTCAATAACTAAAGTAGAGAACTCCGCAGAACCATTTCTGTAAGGTGTAGCATAGAAGCACCCTCTTTCGAGGTCGGCAACAAAAGCCTTGCTGGTGATGTAGCCCTTATGCTTCAGCTTGCGAAAATTGAACCTATCCATAATTAGGAGTGTCTTCTTTTTACTTGATGAGGGCATTACATAGTAACGCTCGCCTGTTTTCTCGTGAGCCTCATCAGCTTTATTTACCGCTTTACGATAACGCAGATAGGCTTTGAATTTCTTAAATACATTCATAGTTTAACAATTTTGATAAATGAAACTTATATGGTGGCAGCAGATACTGCTTTTTTTTTCTTTGGCATTATTCTATTGACACGCAGAACAATTGTTGGTATAGGCATTTCGTAGAAACAAATATGTAAACCAATAGCACGTGTCATTAATAAGTCGTCATGCTTGCCTATGATAGCTCCAAATGCACCGTTCTGTTTCTTCTCATATACCACATATTCATCTAAGCAACGCTCATCACGTTCTATGTATAGATGTTCACGCACTACCTTGATAAGCGTTGATATAATCATTGGCTTGGTAGCTACATTTGTATGGAAGCCGTATTTGCGAGGAATACCCTCTCGTATCTCATCTTCCGTCTGCTTGCGTGCATAGAGGTTAGGATAAACGTCTTTAATCTGATTGAGGATAAAGTGAGACAAATCACCATCAACAGAACGCTCCTTGTCGTGCGTTTCAAGCGTGTTGCTCTCAATTACCAACAGGGAGTTATCATAGAACGCAGCTATCTGTGCAGCTTTCCATGCAAGTATATCCATATCAATATGTCCATACCACTGCGCTACTACTTGCGGTCTACCACCGTCCATCATGAAAAGGCGGTCGATTACCAATATTACAGACCAGTCTGCTTTTTTAGAACGTCCACCAATATCAACAATAGTAACGTATCTATTGGTTACAATTTCCTTATCGTCTATTTCAGGCAAATCCCATACCCACAGAAGCCCTTGTGCGTCTTCTGTAAAGCGCAGGTTCTTCAAAGCATTCTTACCTTCATCTTCATCAGCATAAACATCACCAATTAGCTTAGGAGGTTTACATGAAGCTCGGAAAGTATCAACCTTATACTTATCGAATACACGTTCACCTGAATGAACAAAAGCCTCAACATCATCAGATGGATATTCAGAAGCCATTGGTGCGTGTTCGTTGTACTTCGCACGTTCTTGTACATACCAATTGATAGCTTCCAATGTTGCACCCTTCTGCCAAAGCCACCAAAGATACCTACCACTTTCCGCACGTGCAGAAGATGGTGTTGTATTGTTTTTATTTTTCCAAAGCCATATAGCGAAGTCTGCTTTTTCATCATCATTATCAAATGGCAAAGAATACTGTTCAATATCAAACCAAGATACAAACATAGCTTCAAACTGTGAAGTTCCACGCTTTGCTGCATCGTATTCACGTTGGAAGAAGTTTCCCGTACCATTAGCCGTACTCTCATAGACAATCATCGTATAGGGTTTTAACAAGACACCCGAACAGGCAGAACGCACAATATCTTCAGGTTTTTTTCCGTCAGTAGTCTTCCATAGTCCAACCTCGGACAAATGCACAAGGTTGTAATCTCCACCACGACAAGAGTCTGGGCGTTCAGCAGTACCAATCTTTATCTTACAATTACGTTGTGGTACACGATGGATAGACCCTGAATGTCCTACACCTACCAGTTTAGACTCGTTCTCATTGTATGTTTCTCCCAGCTTATAGAGCATAGATATAGGGTAAGCCTTAATCATACGATCGAACATATCCTTGATTTCATCAGAACCTGCACCTTGATGAGCAATGATAAGAGAATTAAGTCCGACTTTATGAATGAGTTGTAACCATGCCATATACAGCTGTGAAGTTGTTGAACCACCCCATTGGCGAGCCTTTAACAACACTATTCGTATAGGTTTGTTGGCTTTACGAAGTGCTTCAAGACGTTCTACAAACTTTCTCTGCGGACGTGTCAGGCGAAATAGGACATCATCTCCACCGCCCTTGTTCTTGATGTACACATACATAGCAGCCCAAAATGCAAAATCATACCTGCATCGTAGGCGCACGAATTGTTCTATAACTTTCAGACGGTCTTCTTCGCTATACTCTACCGCCAGTTCAATAGTTAGAAAATGTTTGATGCTTCCGCATTTCATCAGTAATTTAACCAATAGAAGATTAAGCATTTCGACTGGTAGATATTGTGTCTCTAATGGGAAATCGTCAATATGTACTTCTGTACGTTTCCCTATAGAGCCAATACCACTGATAGGGTCGAACCACTGATAGACATCGGCATTGCGCTTGTTGTTCTCTTTTAGTATGCTCACTACTTCTTTCTGCATATTGTTATAGGATAGTTAAGAAGTGAAAACACGACCCCACACAAATAACAATACAGATGTAACCAAGCATTAGTATTGGGGAAGAAGAAACCAACAATAAGATAAAACAGCATCCACGACTGGTAGTATAGTTTCTTTCTTACTTCAAAGGAGATAGAGCCAAATAGAAAAAATACAATACCTGACATACCTACCGTTGGCAAAGGTGGAAATGATATAAAGGATGACAAAGTGTCAATAGGAAAACTTACAGATACAATATACGCTACGAATACCCTCGTAAGTTTTATGTCATAGATAAACATCAGGCATATAAAACACCAAGCATTAAGTGAGGCATGTACCACACTGGCATGAAAAAAAGGGTAGAGTAATCTCCCTATCCACGAGCCTCCTGCATAGATACCAATTGAGTACCAATTAGAGGAACCTATTAAAGAAAGTACAATAACTGCAAATGCTAAAAGCAATGACGTAGCCTTTTCTTTCTTTCTTCGAAACGTCTTTTCTTTTCCTTGCATATCATTACTCCTATACTTTCTGCTGTAAGATAAAATTTCGGAGCAGGTTGTTCTACAACAATCTCACAACATTTTTTTATTGTCCAAGAAGGGTGCAGCTTTCGCAAAGTCTTAACTCGTCTGAATATCTCTTGAAACATTTCTCTTTTAGACGGTAACATATTTTTAAGCTGGGATCCCTTAAACATTGCATACATCATCTTGCTTGCCCATATACTTGACACCCAAAAACGTGGTGCAGGTATATTAGCTATATGTTTACAAATATAAGAGGTGTCGATGTATTCACATGATGAAATATATTCATCATAGATGCGCATTATGCTTTCGATGCGCTCTTGAGAATGCTCCATTAAAGAACCTCGTTTCTTCATATTTACCTTATCTACGTTTCAAAGTTACTAATAAAAACAATAATACTTATACCTAAAACTAATATTTTACAATGTATATTTGCAGTAAAACAATCATCAAAATATAAAATCATAAAAGATTATGGCTGATAGTACAACAGTTAGAAGTAATCGAGACAAGTTTTCGGAAAGGATGAAAAATAAATATCCTGACCGACAATTTGATGATGATGAGACTTTATTTAGTCAAATCAATGACGATTACGATAATTATGACAAAGAGGTAGCAGGGTATAAGGAAAGAGAAAAGGCTTTTTCCGACCTATTTACGAGCGACCCTCGTAGTGCAGCATTCCTTACCAATTGGCGTAAGGGTGGTAATCCTGCCATTGAATTGGTACGTATGTTTGGAGAAGACTTTGTAGAGGAGCTTCAAGACCCTGCAAAGCAAGAAGAAGTTGCAAAGGCAAGTAAAGAATATGCTGAGCGAGTTGCTAAGGAGAAAGACTTTGATGAACAATATCAAAAAAATATCTCCGAAACTTACGATACCATTACTGCAATTCAAGAAGATAAAGGCTGGAGCGATGAAGAGGTAGACCAAATTATGGAGTTCCTTATAAACATTATGAAAGATGGTATACTCGGCAAATTTTCACGTGAGAGTATAGAGATGGCATCAAAAGCTATTAACCATGATGCCAACGTCGAAGAAGCTGCACACGAGGGCGAGGTAAGAGGACGAAACGCAAAGATTGAGGAGAAGTTGAAAAAGTCCTCACGAAATGATGGTACTGCCAATCTCAATGGAAAGAATGGAGGTGGGAAGGCACAGAAGCCACTTCCAGAGCTAGGAGCTATTGGACGGTACGATGGCAATCAAACTATTTGGGAACGAGGAGGTGAGAAACGAAAAACCTATAACCGATAACAAATATCACTCATATATAAATTTCATAATAACAAAAGCAATGAAAACATTACGAAAAAGTTCAAGTTTTCTTTATCGCATTATGCTGACGGTGTTGGCATTTGTGACGGGTGCATCAAATGGTGTGCTTATGGCTGATGCCTCTGCACTTCCCGATGCAGGAAAGACCAGCGCAGGAGCTGAGGGAGATGGAAGTAAACAGACCACCGCAGGTATTGCTACCGAAACACAGGGGCGCACAGACGGTGATGGTAACTTCTACATGAGCGATGTAGACCAGCGCATCGTTAAAATTCGACCAATGGCTACTCCTGTAGACCAGATTAGCCGTTATGCTAAGTCAAGTTCTTGCGACTCATTTGAGGTTAAGTACTACTCCGTAGGAACACGAGAGATTAAGTGTACTACAACGAAGCAGGTAGATGCTATGAGTAGCGGTGCAAGTACCTCTTTGCCTGTAAGCGATACCAATATGTTCACTCTTGACGATACTATCCGTGTTGTAGGAGTTAAGGGTGTTACTGACCCCAATACAGGAAAGGCTTATGAGGGTAGCAACATTCCAGACCTTGTATTGTGTGTATGTGGTAAGGATGCATCAACTAATCTACCTACAGTCTATGCCGTAAATGGCGCAATGGATTCTACAAGTAAGCAGCCTATCTTTGTTCCACAGATTAAGAGCGGTGCAACCCTTGTAAGAATGGGTAAAGCATGTGGAGAATTAGATGTTCAGACAGGTCGTTTCAACAACATTCCTATGCCTGAGACGCAGTACTGTCAAAACTTTATGATACAGGTTGAACAATCTACCTTCGATAAGATAGCTGCAAAGGAGGTAAACTGGAACTTCTCTGACCTTGAAGAGGACGGTATCTATGATATGCGCCTTGCAATGGAAAACACCTATCTTTTTGGTGTAAAGAATGTTATCAAGCACATTGCCAAAGAGGGTATGAACACATGGTTCACTGGTGGTATCTGGTGGATGGCTGGTAAAGACATCGAAGTTGGCGAGTGGGATACAGAAAAGAAGTGTGCAGTAATTTCGGACGAGAACCTTGTAGATATTACTAAAGATTTATTTGTCGGCACAGGTATTGGTAATAAGCGTAAGATTTTGTTCTGTGGTTCTGACATGCTTTCCGCATTCTCTAAGATTAAGAGCGATAAGTTCCGTTTGAAAGATACTGTCGAAGTATGGAACTTGAAATTTAAGTCTTGGGATACAGACTTCGGAGAAGTACTAACTATTCATCACGAGTTGTTTGATGTGAACGGCATGAGTGATTGCGGTTTTGCAATGGATCCTGAATACCTTTCTAAGAAGACACACGTTTCTTGGGCGCGTAATGTCCTTGACTTGAAGACCGCAGGTATCCGTAACACCGATGCAGTAGTTATTCAGGAAGTGAGCTGTTTATACTTGCGCTATGCTAAGGCACACGCACGAATGAAACTTGCACAAGCACCCCAGTCTTATAAGAAGAACTAATAAAAATAACATTACAAAAGGGGGTGGGATAATTAACATCCCATCCCTTTCTTAATTATAATAGATATGATAAAGCATTATAGTTCGGACTCAAATATTGCGGTAAACTTAGTTCTGCGTAGTGGCAAAAGTACGCACATAGCCTTTGTCCCATTATCAAGTGGTGGTAGTACTTTTTCAACCAATATCGAGGATATTCAAAAAGCCCTTGAAAATCATTACCGATTTAACTCTCTCTTCAAACTTGACAGAGCAGAAGACGAGAACGCACCAAAGACTACACCTCTGCAAGAAACAAGTAAGGAAGATACGACAGTATCATCAAATGGTCTCCGTAAGATTACTGTACACGATGAGGGAGAAGCAAAAGACTACTTAGCTGATGTGTTAGGTGTTAGTCGAACCAAACTCCGCTCCTCAAAAGCCATCGTGGATGCAGCAACTGCAAACGGCATTGAGTTTGAGGGATTGTAATAGAGGTTATAGGTATGAAAGTTTATCGTCTTGAAGAAATAGCAAAAGATGTCCGTATTGCCATAGACCAAAATATGTCAAGTGAAACACTTAGTGATTTTGGCGATGTGGACACGCTTTCTCTTAATGACATTATCAAATCAAAGATAGTTGATGCCATTAGGAGAGTTCACAGTAAAGCTCCTTCCTACTTACTTGACAGTGGAAGTAACTTTGGCGATGCTATCTATTGGAAAGAGCTTGAAAGCGGTTGGTGTCTACTCCCTGAAGACTTTATGCGCCTTGTAGTATTCCAGATGGACGATTGGGAAAGACCTGTTTACCACGCTATCAGTGAAGATGATGAAGAATATGAGAAGCAAAGCAGTCGTTTCAAGGGCATACGTGGTACTGCACAAAAGCCTGTTTGTGCCATTGCTATACGTCCCGAAGGAAGAGTGCTTGAGTTCTATTCCTGCAAGAGTACAGATGCTATGGTTAGTAGAGCAGTTTATATTCCATATCCTAAAATTGATGATGATGGTGGAGTACAGATTTGCGAACGCTGCTATCAAGCAGTAATATATACTATAGCATCATTAGTATTAACAACATACGGCAATGCAGACCAAAGTAAGGCTTTGTCGGAACTGACTAAATCAACATTAATATGAGTTCAATAAAAAACACACAGATAGACGGTGATGTTTCCGTTGGGCGCAATGTCTCTATTGGTGGTAACACAACTATTCAAGGAAATGGTCATATAAAAGGCGGTTTTAAGGTAGATGGTTGGCTTGAAGCCAAAAATATAAAGGGTGCGAACAAAGGTATATTTACCACTGTTGAGAAATTACGTGAAGCCTATCCATTGCCACATGATGGTTGGTGGGCTATTGTAGGGCGTTCACTCCCCAGTCCTATTTACGTTGCAGACGGTGGAGTATGGGTAGCTACTGGAGGAAGTGGTGGTAATCCTACAGTAGATAGTGAGCAGCACAATAATAACATTGCAAAGCTACAAGCAGACATTAGCGAAAACTCCAATAAGATAAAAGCACTTGAAGTACAAAGTACTACACAAAGGGATAGTGTAAATCAAACTCGTGAAGCAGTTGTGAAAGCACAACAGACTGCAGAGAATGCAAAGAAAGCAGCATCTGATGTGAATGCTGAATTAACCACTATAAAAGACTCGAAAGGCAAGGCAAATGGTATTGCACCTTTAGACGAAGAAGGCAAAGTATCATCTGCTCATTTGCCGAGTTACGTCGATGATGTCATAGAGTTTGATAGTTGCTTGGATAGCTTGACAGCACAGCAGCAAGCTACAGATAAGTCATCAAAAGATGAACATACTAAAGTCGTCTACAACAGAGCTAAGAATAAGTTTGTATTAGCAGTAGCATCAGACGAAGATAGTACAACCACATATTACGGTGATTGGTCTGGTGCGGACAATTACGGTACTGCGTCTAAAGATGGTCGCACCCCTGCAAGTGGTAAAGTATATATTGATTCTTCTGACAATATTACCTATAGGTGGAGTGGGACGAAATTAGCTCCCATTGGCTCAGACCTTGCACTCGGCTATACAAGTAGCACTGCATTTCCTGGTTACGATGGAAAGCAGCTGCAAGATGATATGACCGATGTCAAGAAGCGTGTTTCTACGTTGGAGAGCAGTAATTCTAATACGGTAACGCAGATTAAGGCACGTGGCGTTATCAATGTTAATAAGCTATTAGGTCAAGAGAATGGCGATATGACATTCTCTGTAGCTCTATCAAAGATTGATGAGCTGCCAAATAAAGCAGATTATCAGATAGCAGGTATTGTCCTTACTTTCAATACTCCTAATAATGGTTGGCAGTCAAAGCAATGGGTGAACACCGAGGCGTGGAACAAAGAGGGAAACTGGAAAGATTTTGGTACAAATGGTAGTAACATTGGAAACATTCTCAATGTAAACACTATATGCTCAGACGTTGAATACACATTAAGTACAGCTATTAAAGCCGTTCAGAACTTAGAAAAACAAAGTGGATTTAAGTATTTTAAGAGCGGTGTAGTACTAACATTCAAGACTGCTGACAATGATAGTAACGGTGCTCCTGTGTGGTCGACATTCCAATTTACTCGTGAAGTACCAGACATCAATCCAGCAGATTTGAAGCCATGGGTTGCCTTTGGAGGTGGAGGTACAGCAAAGGTAGAAGTATCTGACACCCCTGAGCAAAATGGAGAAAAGGCTTTTTCAACAGGTGGAGCTTATTCTAAGATACCAACAAACATCAAACTCAACACAGAGACCGAAGGTGTTGTGAAATTGCAGCTTGTCAATGAAGCCGATGAGGGTGTAGGAGATGAGCAACAGTTTACTGTTGGTACAAGTGGAAACACAAGTGGAACAACCATTGCCATAGCTTTTAAGGAAAACCCATTGTATGGAAAGGCTGGTGGTTCATTTATCTGCCATGCTGCTATTATGAGTATTACTAAGGCTGGAAGCCAAGAGACAAGCAACAGTATTACAAACGTGCAGTTTGTAGACCGTACAACAAAGAAAGTCGTTGCTACATTCGACACAAAGAAACCATCATCTTCAACTTTGGAAGACTATAGCTTTGTCTTTGATTTGAGTTCACTCTATGTAAATGCAGGACAAGGGAGTTTACAGATGCAGGTCGTTGATGACGGAGGGAATACAGCACGTAAGAACCTCTCCGTTACATCTGTCGATGTTACTTGTGTCAGTGCGCAGACACTCAACTATACGAAAGATACCAGTCTAGAAGTCGGTGGTAAGCCCAAAAACATTCTCATGTTTTCATACCCCAACAACAGTAGTGATAAGGGTGTCAAGACTACTATAGAGATTTATCGTGATGGCTCTTGGAAAACACTTGCCACTCCTATAATTACCGATACATACTCGCATACTGTGAACATTGATCCTACAGGATTATCTCATGGAGCATACCCTATCCGCATACAGGGACAAGATGTCTCATCAGGGGTAAAGGGTAATGTTCTGTATACTGCCGTTATGGTAATTCAACAGGATAGTAGCCTTGATGACTACGATAAACCTATTGTTGTAGCACGGTGGAGTGATAATAGTGATGGTAAAAAGAAACTTTACTCTACCATTTCTTTTGATGTTGCAGTATATCAACGTAGCACTTCACGCCCCGAAGCAACTGTAACACTTACAAATGTAGCAGGAGGGAAAGTAGAAACTGTTACAAAGCAGATAATGGTTCGTGAAAAAACTTTCACTATCAGCAAGCGATTAGTTAGCTATGCAGAAAATGACCAGCTAACATTTGATGTTACGTGTGGAGCAAGCTCTTTGGTTGAACTTTATAAAATTACTATCAGCGGTACACTATTACCTATCAGCGAAACAGAGGGTGCTTTGTTTAAGATAAATATGTCCGAGAGAAGTAATGCCGACAGTGATAAGACCATTACGACACAGACAACTGATGGGCAAAAGATTGATATTGCGGTAAAAGGTTCTAACTATTCAACCAACGGCTTTGTCAAGGATAGTTTCGGTACAAGTAGCTATGGCACTACAGATGATAACGGACGTATGGCATTGCGCATTGCAGAAGATGTTTCAGCAGTATTCAGCTATCATCCATTTGCTTCTAACAGTATAGAAACAAACGGTATGGCGCTTTCGTTTACAGTTATGACGAAAAACGTTGCAGATAACCACACACATATTATTAAGTGTATGGGAGAGAAACTTGGTTTCATACTCACTGGAGAAGAACTTATCCTTGCGACAAATGGTTCTCTTACAGATGCTGCAACAACGGCAATAGTACCATACGTTAATAATAAGGTAACACGCTTCGATATTGTAATTGAACCATCAGCCATTGCGCCATATAGTGGTATTGGTGTAATTAAAATATTCCGTAATGGAGATGAGGCTGGTGCTGTAGCCTATAAAGCTGGAGAGCTTACAAACCATTATACACCTATCAGTTTTGACGGGCATAAAGCAGATTTATATCTATATGATATAACAGTTTGGAACACATACTATAACTTTATTCAAGCATGTAATAACTATATTGTAGGGCTTACAGATACGGCGGCAATGTTTAACGAATACGAGGAGAATGATGTTCTTGCGAGTGTTACAGCAGAAGGGACTACAAAAGAGAGACCAACCATGCAAAAGTGTCTTGATGCAGGACTTATGGTGTGTGCTATATGTAAGAACCCAGACACAGAGGATATAGCAGCCAATTACCCTGATTATCTTGAAGCTAAGGACGGTGACAAGAAGACAAAACAGATTGTAGATTGGTATTGTTATTTCCCTGACCGACCTTGGCAGGATTGTAAGATTATTGGTATCTCGCAGACCAATCAGGGAACTACATCTTCTTGGAGACCTATAAAGAACAAGAAGGGAAAAATGAAGAGGGCTATTGTAACCTTGTTGCATACACGAGAAGAAATTGCAGCAATGTTCCCTGGCAATTCCGAAGCTCTTGCAAAGTATGATAAGTGTGTATCTATGGCAGCAAAGCACCGTGTTCAAATTGTTGATGGTGGTAATTTTACAAAGATCTTTACTATTAAGGTAGACTATTCTGATAGTTGTGGCGCTCACAATGGTGCCATGATGGAACTAATGAACGATACGCAGATAGCTTTGGGAAAGGCTTACATGACCCCCGCTCAGATTTACAATGAAGGGGAATATGAAATCCACACAAGTATAGATAGCGTACCTTGTGCATTATTTCGTACTGATAGCAAGATGAACCATAACGATGCCGAAAATCCGACCAAAGCTTATTTCCACGCAAAAGCCAACTTCAATGCTGATAAAGGCGATGCAGACTTCTTTGGCTTCAAAGGGGTAAACGGATATAGTAAGAAGTGCCTCAATTATGGTGACTTTATAGAACTCGTAGCAGCACAGAATCAAACACTAACAGTTTTTAAGTCGCAAGTGTTAGCAGACACCACCCAATTAATTGCAGGAAATATCTATGTTCTTAGTGAGTATTGTGGTGATAAGCATATTGTGATTGAGAATGATGGTAAAGGTACTATGCGAGAGGTACAGGCTGTAGAAAAGCCTGTTGCAGTCGACAAAACGCTTGCAGAAGTTCTTACAGATGATGTTAAGAACTACACTTGGCAGAACGTGTACAAGACCAGTGATAACCACTATGTACAGTATCAAGGTGGAAACTGGATAGACACTACTGGCAATATGACCTTTAACAAGGCTACTAAGAAGTGGAGTGTTACGGGACGAGTTGTAAATCCAACAGAGTGCTATGAATACTTAAAGTATGATAGCCTATGTTGGGGTCAGGGCGTGAACAGTCTTGATGACATGATGCGTATCGACCCTGCAATAGGAGCACCAATCTGGATGAGTTATTATGAAACTCGATATCCTGATGATGACAATCTTGAAGCGCTTTACAAAGCAGGCAAAAAAGTCCCTTATAACCTTTATAAGTGGCTTGTGTTCTCACAGCAATGTAACCAACATCAGACAGAAGCAAATGGAAACATTACACTTGGTGATGTCTCAGTGCCAGGTACAAAGGAAAATCGTCTAAAGAAATGGCAGCAAGAAGTGCATAAGCACGCCAACCCATATTCATTGTGTTGCTATACAATTGCGTCCGATTACAAGGCAGCAGTAGACCAGCGTAGTAAGAATATGATGATTGCCTTCTATTTGGAGCCAGATGGAACGATACGAGCCTACTTCAACCATTGGTACGATGGAGATTGT
Organism: Prevotella amnii CRIS 21A-A; assembly: GCF_000177355.1. NCBI lineage: Bacteria > Pseudomonadati > Bacteroidota > Bacteroidia > Bacteroidales > Prevotellaceae > Prevotella > Prevotella amnii. Next base: position 24,678 of record NZ_ADFQ01000019.1, on the reverse strand, counting down.
GTAGACGGCAGCGACAATGACTGTGGTCTTACAATTCCTTGGGATATGGATGCCGTCACTTCACATCTATATCAAGGTTGGGATAGTGTAACATTCGTACAGACGTATGCAGCACCAAACTTATGGATAGATGATAGTGGCACAACAACCATCACACTACATGATGTGGCTGATGCAATGCGAAAAGCAGAGCGCAATAACCGCAAAGTTTTCTCCGCTGATGGCTGTTACCATTACTGGATAACAAAGAGATTAAGCAAATGGGCAAAGGTTACAAGTTCATTTGATGGAGAACGTAAGTACATTCAGAGTTCTACCTCTGCTGCTAATTATTTTTACGCATTGCATGGGTTGAGACTTGAAGATTTACCCGATTATCAGCGTAAGCGTTTTAAGTTGCGTGATGGCTTCTATAAAGTGGGCGATCTTTATACAGCACCTTTCAAGGCTCGTATGATGGGAGTTATCAATATTAAGATTACAGCTGCTCAGGACGGCTTCTTCGGTTTGGGAGAAGACCGTGCAGATACAGTAACAGATAGTTGCTATTTGAAAGCTGGTGAGAGCTATACCTTACGTTCTAATGATGCTCAAGAAAGTGGCAAGATGATTTATATCTTTGGTGCTGATAAACTTGGAGTACTTGATATTTCAGCGTGTACACCTAAGCAGGAAGCGTTCGATATAAGTACTTGCACACTATTGGAAGAATTGATTGTTGGCGGAGAAAGCTATACACCTGCCTACACAACAGGAATTCTGACTTCTCTTAATCTTCCTGCAATGCCATTCTTAAAGAAGATAGATATACAACATACCAAGGTACTTAGTGTGAGAGCAGAAAACTGCCCACGCTTAAAGACAGTCCTTGCGAAAGGAAGTACCCTTAAAGCATTTACACCAGCAGAGGCTTGCCCTTTGGAGGTTGCAGAGTTTCCTGCGAGCATGACGGATATTGTATTTGTCAACATGCCAAATATAACATATCCTAATGGGGGCTTAACATACGAGGGACTAAGCAAGGTAAACACAATTAAGATAAGTGGTTGTGCCAATATAGACCCAATACAGGTACTTGAAGATGTTATAACAGCAGGTGCAACAATCAGCACAGTGTCTATTCAGAATATAGAATGTACTAAAAAAGATACGGCACTAACAGCGATGAAGGCAATGGGTACACGTGGTATTGGTTCTGAACAGAAAACACTTTGCGATGGTCTCAGTGGTATTTGGACTCTTAATAAGTATATTGAAGAAGAAATCCTTGCATCTTTACAGGGGTATTATCCGAACTTAACTATTCATCAGTCGCAATACACCATGATTGTATTTGATGACACTATAGATGACCCTGCAAACATTTCCAATCTTGACAACAACACTGGTAAGCAGTTCGATAACGAGTTTGTAGCAAGTGGTCACGTTACCAAGATACGCAAGAACTTAATCCCTGTCAAAGGAAAGCTGAATACAGAACGAGATGTTTGGGAAGGTGTGAAGATTTCGGAAGAGAACTATCACAACTTAGCAAATGGAGAAGAGTTTGACTATAAGGATAAGGCAGCTGGTGGGTATGATGTTATGATGCGTTGCCCAACACTGTGGTATAAAGGCATTAATGACTTCAAGAACCAAAAGAAGTATATTGCATGGAGTAGCCTTGAAGACAAGCCACTGTCAAGTGCCAAGAAGACTACACGCAAAACGTTGAGTGATATTCTTCTAAAAGCCAACACTGGTGTTATGTCGGAGAGTATTTCGGAGAACGAAAGTACTCTTGGAAGCGCAGGAGTTCTTGCAGATGTTTTAAACGTTAACACCTACAAGATTGATGTAGAGGGCATGAAGCAAGTGAGATATCCAGGTATGAACAACTCTACTATTGGCGCATGCTTTGTAAATGCAGATGGTTTGATTATCTCCAAATATAACATGACTATTGGTAATACGTTATTTGATTTTGTAGATGGGGACTATATCTTTATAGAAGTACCACATGGTGCAAAGAGTTTTATATTCTCTTCTCGCAATACCAACGCAGAATTAGAAGCTATAGCAGTAGACAGTTCGGAGGTAGAAGCTATTGAACCCGATTGGGTACGCAGCGAAGAATGGCTTGGTGGTGTTTATCAGGCATCGGTAGATAGCTTGTTACGCTTACGTTCTGTTTCAGATGCTCCAGTAGGCTCAGGAGACGGTGAGGACAAAACATCTCCTGAATGGCAGTATGACGAGAATGGAGAACCGAAAAACATGCCTGTAAATACAATTCACTATACTGGAAAAGATTTTCAGAATATAGCACATAGGAGAGGAAAGGGTTACCAGCTATTTGACTACGAAATGTCTAAGTTGATGGCAATACTTTGGTTTTCCCTTAATGGCACACGTGATGCGCAGCTTGTATGTGGTTACGGAAGAAGTTCAATAGGTACTACTACTGGTTTTCGTGATGATATTGGTAATACTGACAGTAAGCGTAATGACAATGAATATAACAAGTGCCTTGGCTTTGAGAGTTTCTTCGGTTGTTTGTGGGAGTTTATGGATTATGTTGCCATAAACGTTCCAACGTATGAGCAGTTTATGAAAGACAAGTGTGTACCTGCCGATACATATCCGCTTGATACTGTATGGCATATCTACGACCCATTGACAAAGACAGAACGCACCGTACAGGGGTTAAATATAAATAACTACTGTATTGCAAGAACAAAACATGGCAGATATTGTGATGTCATTGTGTCTAAATGTAATTCAGACAACATAAGGTCGGCTTTTAACTATACTGATGAATATCATCATTCTCAAGATAGAGGCGTTTTTATCATTCGTAGCGGTGGGCAAGCGAGAGCTTATGGCGGTCTCGTCTTTGCGAATTCGAGATACACATCATCGAGATCGTTCTCTGATACTGGTTCTCGGCTTGCCTTCAGAGGAAAAATAGAGATAAGCGAATAAAGCGAGAAGCGCAGAGCGTCGGCGGGTAAAATCCGCCACGCCTTGTGTACAAATTCACATAAAAGGAATTGTTATGAACACAGAATTTTTCAAAGTATTTGGGATGAAGAAAAGACATGATGAGTTGTTGAAGTTAAGTGAAGATCATTATGTCTTATTTTGGGGATTTGTCAAAAACGAAGAGAGCGAAGAAGACGGCTACTGTTGGCGCAAAGACTATGACCATAAGCCAACAGAAACAGAGTTAAAGAGAGACCTTGTAAAATTCATAAATTCTCTCATTGATGCAAAAATTCTCAGTGGTTTCACTTATGAAGGAAATATGGTATGGCTCTCACAAGAGAACTGTTTCAACTACAAAGCAGCCTTTGATTTGTGTATGATGACAGATGGAGCAAACCTACCTATAACCTTTAAGTTCGGAAACGAAACTGAACCTGTGTATAAGAAGTTTGAGACAAAGGAAGAGTTAAAGAACTTCTTTACTTCTGCAATGTCTTTCATTCAGACTACATTACAGGAGGGATGGGAGGAAAAAGATAGCATAAACTTAACTGTATTCGGATTATGATAATTTTACTTATTCTTTCAGTGTTACTGTCAATACCAGTAACATTACTTGCTATACGGAAAGCAAAAGAACTTCCTGATAGTGTTAGTAGCTTTAGTTACTACATCGGGGATGTTCTGTTTTCATTATGGATAGCATCAGTAGCTTCATTGCTTTTATTCCCGATGCTTCACGCATTGCCTACAAGTCTTGTATTTGTTGGTGGATTGGTAAGTGCTGGGCTGTTGATGGTTGCAGCCTCTCCATATTATCGAACAGAGTGGAAAGTCATACATTACTTTGGAGGTTACTTATTTGGTGTAGGCAGCCAAATAGTTGTGGCGATATTAGAACCTTGGTTACTTTGCTTATGGACGGTTTTCCCTTTTATATTCATTAAACATGAGTGGAGAGAGAATGCAACATTCATCAGTGAAGCTATTTGTGTACTATCATTGGTAGCCAGTATAGCAATAAAGCTGTATTAAAAGATAAACCAAAAGTGCAATAATATAAAATTATCTTTGCATGAGGCACATTCTAAAAGAAGATTTATGAAGAAAATTATTGAATGGATAAAACAGAGCAATCGCTGGAAGCATCTATTAGGAGGAATTCTGATAGGCTTAGGGGCTAACGATTGGTATTGTGCTGCATATTCAGGAATTGGCATTGCAAGCGCACTAGAGTTAAAAGATAAGATGTGGGGCGGAAAGGCAAACATCATCGATTGGGGGCTGACTGTTGGAGGTGTTGCTATCGGCTTTGGTATACGAACATTAGTATTAATTTGTAAACGATGAGTAACTCTATAAAGAACACATTGATAGGTGTGTTTTTGACCGTAGCTATCGCATTCTTCGGAGCTTGGGTTCAAATAAATTCACGCATTTCTATGTTGGAAGTTCAGGTAAATGATGATCATGTAATGTTTCAGCGACAGACAGATAAATATGAAACAAACATGAAAGAGCTGATGAATAAAGTAAATGATATTCAAAACAAGGTAACAGAGCTTGGTGCAAAGCAGGAGGTTAAAAATGAGTTTTAGGGAATGGGGATATAGGTGGAAAGCTAAGACTCCATCTTTCTTTAAGAAAATAATCAAAATAAGTTTGGCTATCAGCGCAACAGCGTTAGCCATTCATACGGCACTTGTATCAGGTGGGGCGATAGAACCTTACTGGTGGTCTATAATATATCCGTACTTGATAGGTGTACCAGCAGGTGCAGCTGCTCTTTCTAAATTTACAATGGAGGATAAAAGTGATGAGAATAATTAAATTTATAGCAGTACATTGTACAGCAAGTCATCAGACAGAAACCATTGATGGTTTGCGTAAGGAATTTAAGCGTAAAGGGTGGAAGAACCCAGGCTACCATTATGTGGTGTCGCCAGATGGCAAGATTACACAACTTCTTGATGAGACCAAAGTCAGCAATGGCGTTAAGGGCTTTAATTCTGTTTCTATCAATGTTGCTTATATTGGTGGCATTGATACTAATGGCAAACCCACTGACAACCGCACGGACGAGCAGAAAGCAAGCTTGCGCTCGCTGTTAAAGATGTTGCATAAGAAATATCCAAACGCTATCATTCAAGGGCATAGGGACTTTTCGCCAGACCTTAACAAAAATGACAAGATAGAACCGTTTGAATATATCAAGGCGTGTCCATGCTTCAACGCAAAAGAAGAGTATTCTAATCTATAAACTTATCATTATGGAAAAGAAAAATACTTTTACAAAAGCATTAGTATCTATAGGATGTTTGCTTATAGGTATGTTTGCTATTATCTATTATTTCTTGTACCGATATTACAAGTTACCTCTACCGAAATTGAACGAGGTAACAGATACTATCCATTTTCAAGATACTATACCGTACTATTTGCCTGTACCAAAAGATAGTACCGTACTTAGATATGATACCGTAACACTCCCTGTTAGCTGCGAAAATACACATTCTGATAAAAAATATATTCTAAATAATACAACTTCTGATGGAAATTATATAATGCCGACTGACAGTAGCATCAAAAGTACTCCTGATAGCGTAAAAGTAGTGATACCAATCACACAAAAGGTTTACGAGGACAGCACATATAAAGTATGGGTAAGTGGCTACAATCCAAAGGTAGATAGCATCTTTGTGTACAACAAAACGAACGTTGTCAATCATTATTTCAAAAGCAAAGAGAAGCATTGGGGGGTGGGGGTGCAAGTAGGCTATGGTATTGGTAAAAACAGCCTACAACCATATATTGGTATAGGCATTAACTATAATATCGTAAAATGGTAACATGAAAAGTATTGAATTTCAAATAGCTAAGGGAGAAGTTTATAATGAAGTTGCAAAGACAACCTCTTATACTGGTGCCAAGATGGAAAATGACGAAGATGCTTACGACCGCATCTTCACAACTGATGAAGATAAAGCAATGCTTGAACGCTTTTGGAATGAGAGCAAGAATATGGTTGCAGGCAGCTTAAAGAAAGTACTTGGAATAGAACAGGAGGTAAGCGACCTATACACATTGGGATTAGAATTATCTAACTCTTTCGATGAAAACCTGAAAGAGAGTATGCAGCGTAGCCTATTCAGCTTCTTTGTTATGAATATCACGAGTAAGTGGTATACATTCACAAATAAGAAAGAAGCAGAAAGTTATGCGAAATCTGCTGCAACCGACATGGAAGATATTCTGCGTAAGGCTTATTTTAAGAAGAAGCCGATACGTCCAACATACGAATAGTTCATCTAATTATATAAATGATATGGCAGAAAACAAGAAGAACCTCGTTATAACGGAAGAGGTTAAAGAGCTTATCTATGACATTCAGAACAAAGCCTATCTAACAGGACAGGCACGTGAGGCTGAGGGTAAGAAGACTTATGAGGCAGCATCGAATATGCAAGCAAGTGATGATGATGAGAACAGCTATCAGGTACGCCGTTCACTTGCCAATGCTTTTTCGTCCCTCAAAAGTCTGCTTGGCGAATATCTGTCTGAAGATAAGACCACAAGCAATAACCGTATGCAAAGTGAGATTGATAATAGCGGACAGCTTACTCTTACATTTAGACTACCATCTAACTACAACAATGCTTCAGCAGATAGCTTAGGTAATGGCATACATTCGTATTTGGTTGATATGGCACTTGCAGACTGGTTTGCCATAACCAACAAGGAAGACGCAGAAACGTATGCAAGCCATTCAAAGGTTAGTCTGGAGAATGTAAAGCGTGCTTTGTATAAGCGCAGCCGTCCTACACGTCCTACCTACTAATCTTCTGTAATATGGGATATTGCCAAAATCAGAACACAGCTGAAAAAAGTAACAAATTGGTAACGCTTACATTCAAACGTGCCGAGTTGTTGTATGATGCGAGTAATTACTCTTTCGTTGAGGCTGATATTATGCCACAGGATGAGGAACACACGAAGCATCAGGTGTTTGATATTGCACAAGACGGTAATGTGGATCGTGTTACACGAGTCCTAAATTTAGCCCATTCTGAATGTGTTGAGTTACTATTTCCATATGCAAAGGAAGATATACCAGATACGGAACAGACGCTTAATGATATTCTCGTAGAACCTGATGAGTACAAGGTATGTCTATCCTTACCGTCTACATTCTCTATGACCACCGTTAAGATGTTAGAGCATTTGATACATGAGTTTTTGATTTGTAGAGTTCTTGCAGACTGGATGAGCATCACGCTTCCTGCGAGTACTGGACACTGGATAGATAAAGTGGACGAACTGAAAACAAAGATACGGACATCACTTGTGTCAAGAACTGGAAAGATAAGGCGGAAACTAAAGCCGTGGTAAAAAGCAAAGGCAGAGTTACATCACGTAGCCCTGCCTTTTTCCATGAATAACAATCTTAACCTTAGTAATAACTAACTTAAACTATCGTGGTTGGTTGTTCAGACGTGGAGCGAACTGTACAGAACAACCAGTAATACCTTCACCTTTCGTAAGCTCAGCAAGTAAAGCTATACGCAAGTACTTATACGGTGTACCTCTAAACCCTCGCAAGTAATGGTCTGCAGAAGACCATACAGGAATCCAATTATACAAATCATTAGAAGCAAACAATACCGATTTTACGTGTCCTTTATGGAATACACCACGTTGTATAATGGTATCAACAGACTTGTGTATATCGAATGCGTCAAGTTTTATAGGGCGAGATATGACAATATTTTTATATGTGTCATCAGACTCATCAGAGAAATTTACAAGACAACCATTATCAGTTACTGCCAGTGCATCAGGGTAAGCATTTACACTATTTGCTATGTTTGATTGCATCATACCCCATTGCTTTGATTTCATCGACCATACATAAGCGTAGTTGCATCGGGACTTATTAGTACTTGTGTCTTTGCTATTATTGTACACGATAATACGCTGATGCTTGTAGTCGTATATCATACGGCAGTCCTGAACAAACTCTATAAAAGGAAGAATCTGCAAAGATCCTTTGTTTTGTCCTGCGAACTCTAAAATTTTATCTATTTTTGGTAAGTTCAGAACAGACACCGAATTATCTCCATTAAGAATATTGGATATACACGTTGATTGAGAACCTTGTATCATCATTATTCCTCTATTTGTGGCAAACAAGACAGCAGAATCAATCTGCGTGAGCGACTTTGCATCAAGACACACATCACGAGTAATGGGCTGTCGTGCTGTATATGTCCCAGTTTTTGATACTTCTAAAGCCCAAACTCCTTCTGTTGTAAACGCATATAATGGGAACTGTCCGAATTGACCTTCACTAAGAGCTTTTGCAGCAGTCGATATACCCAAAATCTTACCTGTCCCAACAGTATTTATGCCTAATAATGGATAATAGAGAGGGTTGTTTATCTCCGATGTGTATATTTTGTTTGAAATATCTATTGTACGTTCGTTATCGTTAGATACAGTAGGAGTAGGAGAAACTCGCCCCGATATTTTTCCCCATTCTGCGAAACATAAAGGAACACCATCCTTTATTATTTTTCTAAATCCTCCGAAATAGAAAGAACCATTTAGGAAAGCATGTCGTTCTAACGGTATTTCGTAGAATATTCTCGAATCGTCATTATAGTCGTAACATTCCAAAACAGCTTTATAAGCATTCACATTTGGGTAATATATAAAGAAAATGGGAGAACCATATCCTAATACCCCTGCTTTACCATGAACGACTATTTCCTTTCCACCTTGCCTAATATATATATAAACTGAAAGCACGATTTTTTTATCAAATTCAGTAGTAGGAGGCTTATATATGTTGATTATTTTTACATTTCCATCTGTAAAAGGCAACATAGAGACAGCATTAAAACCTTCAAACAACCTTTTCCTTACATTGGTGAGGTTTACACGTGAGTTATAGACAAGCGCATTCTTCGGGATTAAGTTATCGTGACTGTCATAATCATCAGTCATAACCTCACGAGTAACAAGCGACTGCAAATAATCTTCTTTTATGTTGATTATTGTACGAGTCGTTGTTAGTTGCTCAACCTTAATACTTTTAAGGAAATAAAAGTTAGAACAATTTCTAATCTCCTCTTTTATCGCAGATATATCTCTATTTGGAATTCCGATAATATAACCCAAACTGCGATTAAAATTAAATTTAGAAAAGGAATTATAAAAAAGCTCGTTCATACTTTTCATTTGATAGCGTACTGGAAATTTAGCAGCTGTGTCGACTGTTTGATTGATATGTTTACAAACAGAATATCCCAAATCCTCATTTTCGTACTCTTGCTCGCGATAGATTTTATCGCACTCTCCGTTTTGGTCGTAAGTATAAATAGGCTTAGAAATAAATATGTCTACAGACTTAACTATATCTGACCAATTCTTAAGCAAATTCAATTCGCTTTCATTGATAACAGCATAGTCGAGTTGATGTAACATACCTGTGACACTAAAGTAGACATGACCCATTTTCTCTTCTGTAAAAATATGATCACACGCCACAATGGGTGCGCAACTGGTTGTACAAACCATTAGTATAGGTGCTGAATGCCTGGTGAGGCTACCATCATATAGTCTATATGCATATCTCAAAAGAAAAGGATATAGGAATCTTCCTTTATTTGTGGACTCATCAGCTATAAACTTGTTTACTTTAGCAAGAACCTGTGAAGTTACTTTTTTCTTGCCTTCGGCTGAAAACTCATGAAAGAACATTAAATTATTATCATTGTACCAAGGGCTTAGGGGGACAGAATTTATTGTAAAAATTTCAGTTTGCTCCATTTTCCCTTGTAACCCAAAAGATAAAGATAACTCAGGAATATTATTTCCAAGGAAATGATAACCAGAAGTCTCACTTTTCCAAAGGAAGTAGAGCATACCAATACTTGTAAGGGCTATAAGCGTATTACCAACACAAATAACTTTATGCAATTCTTTTGTGTCTAAATCATACAAATCTGCGAACTCCTTACCATTAGAAGTCCATACCAGCTTATTACTTTCGGTATCATGTATGATATAATTCTTGTAGACTGAGGACTTATGTATATAGACGATACGCATATTTGCCTGTAACTCCATGACCGTCTTTGGTGGCAACACTGGTTTCAATGCACCATCTTCAGGCACAATATTAAGTAAGAAGGCAGCATCACCATCAGGACACAAGTTGTCTGGAGGGGTGGTTGTAAGTCCGTTATACTTAATTTCCTTTATCATATTACTTGCTTGGTTTATCTATTTGGTAAAATAGCTTTCCATTTGTTGTTTTTACCGACGACACAGACAGTTTGTAGCAGTGCTGGGCAGACAGTCCGTAGTCGTATAGAATACGCCCAACAGAGGGATTGAGCGTTTCAAATCCTATACACTTGTATTTACCGTTATACTGAATGTCGCATAGTTGTGTTGGCTTGTCTATGTCAGGATTGAGCATGAAGCCAAATAAACCAGTATCAGATATACGGAATACAAAAACTGTGGCTTTTTCAGCTACACCCGAATTATTACGAATGTGGTTGAAAAGATGCTTTGATAACGTTACAGAGTTGTCGGCAGGGTCAAGTATAACGAATAGACGTAAAGACCTATACCAGTTCTGTATTTTATTGAATATTGTTACCATAACGCAAATATATTATACATAACCGACAACTTAGGTTTATCTCTTAATACTCTTTACGAGAACGAAAAGAAACTGTTTCAATGAAGAGGAATGAGAGCGTTGTTTGCAAGTCTGCTCTATGCTTGTCGGCTTCCTCCCTGCTTTTGAAGATGTAAGAACAGAGTTCTTTTTTGCAAGTTCCCTTTGTTGCTACGATGTTTGCATAATACTTGCGTCCAAACAGGAACGCAATTACTTCTTTTAATACTGTTGTTTGCATAATTTATAAGTTAATATTTAATCTTTTCTTTCATTATTTCTTTCAGTTCCTCTGCACTTGCATAAGAATGCTCTTTCAGAATAGCGAGAAACCTATCACGCTTTAATTTCTTGTAATACTTTACGAAGTCCTCTCTTACGAGGTCGCACGGCTCACCCGGCTCAATCGCCTTTTCCTTTCCTGTCCTTTCTGCAATAGTGGATAATGCGAATATATCAAGACCGTCCTTATTAACGATGATGTACATATTTCGGTTAATGGTTATCCTACCATAGTATCTCACTATTGAAAACTGGGAGTTTGCCCAATATTCCTCTGCCATGCAAATTGGTATATCGTTGTTTGTCATGTTCTTATTATCCTTTCTATGTTTGTCTTATTATTCAGATTTTTGTCTTTTTTAGTTCTTCGATAAGTGCATCTGCAAACTTAACAGACAACTTACAAACATCAGCCATAGTTGGGTTAGGATTTACTCCTTCAGTTGTAGGCATAGCAAGTACTCCAACCATAGCAGCTTTCGCAATCTCGTATCTGCGTTGCTCCCAGTCAATGGTATATTCTGGAATTATCAACAAATCATCTACGCAAAAAGGCTCAATCCGCATAATTCCGTCATTACCATAACATTGCATATTCTTATCTTCAGTTGATATGGCAACGATTGTTATAATTTCCCCTGTGCTTTTAATTTTTGCTTTCATATTATTTTGTTTCAATTAGTTCTTTGTTCTCATACACGTTCCCGACAACAACCTTTTTAAACTCATCTATCCATCGTTGAATTATGCTACATTGAATATCACCAAATACAGCTTCAAATCTCGCCTCTCTATCATTGTATAGTATGCTGTGCCTGCAACCATTGCTCTCTATGATGTCCCCTTCAAATATCCTCTTTCCTTTTGCATCTTTCAGTCCTGTGTACTGCCCTACCGTGTCAGCGTCTATCACATAATCCTCGTAAGACGCTAAAGGATTCACGAACTCATCGGGCGATATAAAATGCTCGCCACGGTTCACTAAGTAGTAGCCGTACAACCACTTTTTATTTTTCTTGTTCCACCCACGAAACAATATCTCTCTCTCTTTGCCATATACGTAATTCTATTTATATTGTTCTTTATAATTTTATGTTGTATCTGTAACTTATCCTCGCTATTTCGTCTTCGTCTGCCCCAAGAAAATTGCACCGTAAACTTGATAACAAGTTTAATCATAGCTTGTTAAGTTTATTCGCAAGAGAATTGAATACCCTCGCAAATTTCTTATACTGCTCCTTATCTTGTATTGACGATGTAAACTTGTGTGCTATGTGTTTCTTCTTCAAATCCCATATAAGACGCGCCTTATCTACTCCGTCCACGAAGAAAATGTGAGGATATTTTCGCCATTGAATTAATGTGCCAACTTCTACCAATGATACGATTTCGGCAGGTAGTAACGATGTTGTGCGTTCTATATATTTTATCTTTAATTCCTCTTTTTCAACAGCTATCTTTGTTTTATCAATATCCTTTTGAAGATTATTCAATGCGCTGTTTTGTTTTTCCCACCTTCGCATTGTGGATTGACCACACCGCTTGTCGTTCAATGGTTGTCCGTTAGCTCGCTTGACATCGTTGAAATGCTCCTCTATCTTTTCATTAAATCTTTCCTCTTTCTTCATCAGTGAGGATTTCAATATTTCTAATCTACTCATATCGTTTTTATTTACAAGGTATCATCGGGCGATATAAAATGCTCGCCACGGTTCACTAAGTAGTAGCCGTACAACCACTTTTTATTTTTCTCGTTCCACCCACGAAAAAGTATTTCTCGTTTTTTCATTATCTTTGCTTTTTGTCCTTATTTCTTATCTTTCTCCAAGTCAGCGTACATCGCTTCCACATACCTCACGACACGCTCGTATTCACGTCCGCTCACCTCGCTGTCTTTGTATGCTTTCTCAATAAGTTCCTTACCCGTTCCGTAGAAGCAGCCTACCTTCCACATCTTATTGGAGCGTGTGTATGTGAAGTAGCGACCGCTCGACCATACATTCTTTCCCACGTAGTAATCGGCTGTGTCTCTTATCCTCGCATCGCCGAAGACCCAAGCGTTGCCATCTACACGAGCATTGCCATATACCAAAGCATCGCCATACACCCGAGTATCGCCAGCTACCCAAGCATTGCCAGCTACCCGAGCCTTGTCAAATACCCGAGCATAGTCAAATACCCGAGCATAGTCAGTTACACAAGCGTTGTCAGATACCACTGCGTTGCCATATACCCGAGCGTTGCCATATATCTCTGCGTTGTCAGATACCCGAGCGTTGCCATATACCTGAGCATAGTCAGTTACACAAGCGTTGTCAGATACCACTGCGTTGCCATATACCTTTGCATTGTCATATACCCGAGCATCGCCATACACCTCTGCATCGCCATAGACCTTTGCATTGTCATATACCCGAGCGTTGCCATATATCTCTGCGTTGTCAGATACCCAACAATTACCAATATGTGATAGGTTATCCTCGCTCTCTATATAACCTCCTTTATCCCCTTTCTTAACGTTTGCAAAATCTTTCAACGCCTCGATACGGTAAAGTGTCCCACTGCCTACCGTAATAGTATCATTCTCCAATAGTCTGTATTTCTTTTCCATAGTCATTGTTTTATCCCTTTTCTAATTGTTTAATAATTTTTGCTCCCAGTCAATTGTAGGAATAGCAAGTACTGGTTTGTTTGTATTTTCTTATCTTCTGCGATAAGAGCCAAAAAATTAATACAACCGAGCATCAGGAGGATACCTTTGGCACGTCTGGCGAAGCACACAGGCGATACCAGAACAATAGGCATAGTCGTTTTTAATGTTGTTCATACGTTGTTAGTTCTAAAAGACGGTTCATTATCAAAGTTTACGATATGTGCCATTTCTCTTAATCGGTCAGCAAGACGTTCATCGTAATATTTTCCTATCTCCTTTCCCGACAAGTTAGAAGTTGCTATGGTGCAGAATTGTTCCTGATAGCGATGATGGATAATATCGGTAACTGCCGTTATGATTTCTCCATAGTGGAGGCTCTCACGTGCTTCTGCACCAAGGTCGTCAATACATAAGACTTCTATATTCCTTATCTTGTTGAAATACGCTACAGCCTCTGCATTCTCTTTAGTTGGATTAGCGGATGCTTTGGCATACTGCACCAGTTCTTTTGCCGTGATAATCACAAAGCCTTTGTATGGTAACTCGTACAATTCTTTTTCTGTGTGTGAGGTTTCATCTGAATGAATATAGGCGTAAAGTGATTGCAGGGCTTTAACGATAGTTGTTTTGCCATTGCCTTTATTGCCTGAGAGAAACAGACCGAATGTACAATCAGTAGAAGTGAGCCATTTAGATATATCCCAAAGGTGTTGCTTATACTTATCAGACAACATGAACTTGCGCATACGAGCATTAACCTCAGCCTTGCACGAAGCATATAGCATAGTATAAACTTGTTCTGTTGTATAGGGTAATCTAAAACGAGTTGGAATATGTTTTTTCTTCATCAGTCTTGAGTAGATTTCCTCTACGTCCAGCTTTGCAGTCGGTTCTAACTTTATCATTGCTTGTTACAATTCTTAACCAGTTATTAAAATGTTTTTTTGCGTCATTGATATTGTCGTGTGATGTTTTACCATCAGCAACACATTGAAGTTTGAAGTCATCAAGTTTGTTTTTGATTTCATCTACATTCATGTGGTGGAGGTTCTGCATACTATCCAACCATACTTCTGACGATTTCATTTCATCTATTTCCTCATCGAGTGTTGTTGCGTCTGTAATTGGCAGCGAAGAAGGTTGAGATTTCTTAGTATCATCTTTTGAAAGATTATTATCCCATCTTGCTTTGGCTGCTCTACTTCGCCTATCAGAGACCGTCTCGAATTTTTCAATATTTCTATCTATTGTTTTTTTCATGAATGAGAACGCCATTTTACTTAGCGGTTTCAGCTTTACCAGTGTCCCCGTTGCTGCATACGTAATGATAGCATCGTACACCTCAAGTCTGACCTCCGCAGGGTATTCCATCAGGATGTCCTGCCATTCCGTGTAAAAAACGAAACTTTCTCTTTTGCTCATAATCAATCACAGTATTTAATGTAGTCGTCAACTTCTCTGATAAAATCATCGAGAGAATGACAAACCACGTATTTATAATCTCCCTCAGAGGTAATGATTTGCTCCCAGTCCTTTTGCGATTTACTTTGTCTACCTGTCAGAGTCTTCATTTCAACAAGCAATGCTCCATAAAATCTATTAGGAACAAGGAGTATTAAATCAGCCACCCCAGCCACGACGCCCTCAGCTTTTAGTTTTGCACCAGTAAGCGCATCACGTTTACCACCATTAGGGACTGCAAATAGTCTTCCTTTTAGTTTCCGATGTTTGAGGTTGAACCACCGCACGCAAGAACATTGTATGCGGTGTTCCTCATCGGACGGACGCTTTCGAGTGGTAGCCTTTTTCTTTGCTATCAGTTCTTCGAGTGTCATTCGTACTTACTCTTCTATGATAACAATATCAGGTGCAATCTCTTTTATAGAAGTGACTTGCTCGTCAATAACCTTATCCCTCTGCTCCTCTAAGGTTTCCTTTGCGCCTGGAGACAGAAGAATAAACTGTACCTGTCTGCCATCTACTTGCGCAAATGTTTCCACTTCAAGGATTTCTGCTGGTAGACCTTTGAAAACAGGGAGCTTAACAGTGAACTTATCAGGGAGGTTACTGTTTACTACTTGTGAGAAATTGTCAGTACGACTTCCGTTCTCCTGTAACTGCTTATCTAATTTGTTGTTAATGGTAGCTGTGAAGTTCATCAGTGTTGCCACTAACTTCATATTCTCACTTCTGTCAGCGAAGAATGAACGGTTCATCTTACAGAACATTCCCAACTCGTTAGGTGTCCAAACCTTATTGCTATTGATACCAAAAGCCTCAAAAGCTGGATGTACTTGCAGTTTGCCTCCAATAGTCCCACGCTTGTATGCATCAGACTCGTTAATGATGAGCGTAATACTTACCTGCTCTCGATTAACAATAATGTGAGCATTATCAATATTGATAAGTTCTACACGCTTTTCAAGAAAACGAGCAACACTATCAATGTTGCCATAAAGACTAACAGGGATTGGAGCTTTCTCTGGAAGCTTTTCCGGAGCTTCCCCTTCACGAATAACCAACTCTTTGATACCTTTCTCCAAATTGATTTGAAATTTTTGTTCTTCCATTTTTTCTTAATATTAAAAGAATTATACTAATTTGCTTATGCTTCAGTACCAGTCTTTGCTGGTGTGTCGTTACCAGACGTTGGCATCGTATGGAACAATGTTGGTTGCAACTCATCTGCCGTAGATGGACGTTCTTCGACAAGATCGCCATCAGAGTTGTAATAAGCAGTTCGTCTTGTGTCTCTGTCTACAAAGGCATAACACTGCTCTTTCACCATTTCAGCTTTTTGCTTAATGTTATCGACCATTTCTTTTCTGTCTTCCTTAAGCGGTTTAAGCATTTCCTTATAATGTTCCTTTGCTGCCTTCAGTTCCTCTTCAATGTCTTGAATTTCAATTGAGAGATTTGCAAGGTTCTCTTTATGTTGCTGCAATTCTTCTGGAGAGTAAGACTTCATGTAGAATTTCTCCTCAACCTTATCGCAGTTGTCTTTTAAGAACCTCATGCGTTCAGCAGGGTTCTTGTACTCTTTTCCTATTTCGCTTTGCATAGTGATGAGTATTTATTTGTTTATGAGTTTTTTCAACTCCTGACACGCCTTAATCTTTACAGTCTTGTGTGCAGGGATAACCGTCTTCTTTCCATGCAGTCCTGACACACGTTCTTTCACGTGTACTACTTTTAGAGTAGCGAATCCACGAAGAGTAACATCTTCACCCTTAATGAGTGACTTCTTGATAGCATTGATGATTGCTTCATAAGCCTTGACAGCTTGTGAGCGTGTAAGGTCGGTTGCGTCTATTACCTCTGATAGAATTTCATTCTTTTTCATTTTTCTTATTATTAAAAGTTAATACTAATTTGCGTTTAAGTTTCGTTACCAGTTGTCTGATACAGCATGCACGAGAAACGTATCTTTGTCCTTTCGTCTTATCATACAGGCTGGCAGCATCTTCCAAGTACTTGATGATTTTCTCTATATCCGACTTGCATATTTCCATTTCATTTGTTCAAGAAAGATGAAACCAATTCGTCATAGTACACTTCATCAGTAGGAATATCATCTTCTGAGTTCATAATCTCTTTAGCGATAGACTTTTTTCGCTGAATAAGAGAATAAATAGTATTGTCGATTGTACCACGACCGAGCAGATAATAACAGTTTACATTATCATTTTGCCCGATACGGTGCGCACGGTCTTCACATTGACAACAATCTGCCATTGTCCATGGCAATTCACAGAAAGCTACGTCCGAAGCAGCGGTAAGGGTAAGCCCAACACCAGCAGCTTTGATAGAACAGATGATGAGGCGTGTATTTTCGCCAGTCTGAAAGGCATCGACAGCAGCTTGTTTGTTTACTGCACTGTCACGACCTGTAACCGTTACGGCTTTTGGAAACGTTTTACATAGTTCATCGACAATCTCATGGAGAGAGCAGAACACTATTAGCTTCTTACCACTTTCAAGAAAAGTGCTGATGAAGTCTATTGCCTGTGCAATCTTTCCTTTTGTGGCAAGCGCACGCAACGTCATGAATTTAACAAGAGCTTCCATACGCATCTTTCGTCTTATCTCCCAGTCTGTACACTCCGTGTACTGTTCGAGGTACGCAACAAGGTTTGTAGCAGCCGTGTTATATTCTTCTCTGTTAGATATATCCACATAAAGGTCGGTACGTGTCTTGTCTGGAAGTTGAGGCAGCACCTTTGTCTTTTCTCTGCGTATCATACATGAGCTATACAGTTTGTTGCTTAGTTCTGATAGAGGTACGGCTGGTGTAGCATCCTTATCCTTTGGGTCGGTGCAATAATCGGCAACAAATTGAGAACGTCCACCAAATTCATTAAGACGACCCATTATTGAGAGCTGCGCTATCAAATCTTCGGGACGATTAACTACTGGAGTTCCTGAAAGGAGTGTTATCCATTCCTTACCAACTGAGAGACCTTTTGCAAAAATTGTCTGTTGTGCAGATGGGTCTTTTACACGGTGGCTTTCGTCAATAATAATAGACTTGAACACTTTAATTGCTGGGTGGAAAACAACATCTTTTAGTCGGAAAGACTTTCGACAACCTTTAATATCCCAAACAAAGTACTTGCGAAGACTCTCATAATTGACGATTGCAACCTTATGCACTCCCATTTTCAACAGATACCCCCAAGTAGTCTGTACACTATTATCAAGCACGAGGGCGGACTTATCTGTGAATTTTTCAAACTCTCTTTGCCAATTGATTTTCAAAGATGACGGACAGATTACGAGGCAGGGATATGCGTTAGCGGTATCTACAATGCCGATAGACTGCAACGTTTTGCCAAGACCAGGCTCATCACCGATAAGTATTCGTTTGTTTTCAATTCCGAAACGAATACCCTCAGCTTGATAAGGATAAGGCTCAATACGGAGATGATGTTTTAATGTTGTAGTCATATCAATTGTTTTGAGGTGTCATACACCAATAGGCAAAAGCCAGTTCTTCATATTTCTCACGTCCATGTTGGTAGATTGCATCACCACGGTTGATGAACTTTTTGAATACTTTACAGTTCTTTTTTGAGATAGCATAGATAAAGTCCTTATCAGAATGTGCTATATCCATATACCATGCACGGCTTCTATCCCAGTCGAAGAAATCTACAGCCTCATCAAATTCCTGTTGAGATGAGGCAAAGGTTGTCTTTAAGTCTCCACCGAAGTGAAACGCTTCCAACCACCAATCCCATTTGCAACGCGTATCGAGAGAGAAAGGAAACTCGCAATAATAGAACTGCTGTCCTTTGTTTACCATGCACTTTTGTGTGTCAGATAATTCCAAGACCTTTGCTAAGAATGGGTCTTTCTGAGCTTCCAACCTAAGTGAGCGTTGCATTTCCTTTGCGTGTCTGAACTCATCATCAGTATATTCTACATCATCAACAGTAAGATGATAGTAATCTACTCTATCAGGTTCTGTTATCAGTGCATCAACCAGTGTCCCGAAACGGAAAGCAGCCTCTCTATCTCCGAACATCGGTCGTGGGTGCATTACCTCTTTGAGTGCAGTGAGGTCTGAGTTACTGACCTCACTGCGGTTATAGTATGTATCGGGATTATGGTTCATATTACTTTGCCTTTACATCGTTAATGTACTCGACACTTTCGTCCTGAATGAAGGTACCTTCCTTGTTAGCTTGTTTCTCACAGAAAGTGATTTGCTTCTTAAATGTTTTAGTAAGCTCATCAACAGACATCTTGCATCCCTCATGGCTCCACCACATTGTGATAACAGGCAGAATACCTTCAGGATTGAGTAGATGCAGCTTCTTAGTTACCTTTGTCTTAGGCTGATATGCTGCCATAGTAGCCTGCCCAGCAAACAAACCGTCCATTTCGGCTGCTTGTTTCTTCATTTCAGCTTGCTTGCGTTCTTCCTCCTCACACTTCATACGTTCCTGTTCCAATCGAGCAGCTTCCTCACGTTCTTTCTTCTGCATTTCCTCTTTGAGTCGTGCAGCCTCTGCCTCGTTAGATTTTGCAATTTGTTCGAGGTTAGCTTTCTTTGATGGAAGATGGTCAAGGATATAAGTCTTCATTTCTCCTACTTCAAAGCCGTACTGCTCCTTGAACTTTTTACACAGACTATGGCTAACGCCCATTTCTATAGCTTCTGCCTCGGCAGCTGTAATGTTATAAGGCACACGTACAGTAGCTCGTAGGTTGTTAATCCACACAGGAGATAAACTGGTTGAGTATGTATTGATGTCATTTAATGACTTCTCGTAATTCTCAAGAGTAACCGCATTGTCAATGTTTTTTAGTGCATTGAGATTCTTGTTGAGCTCAGACTGAAACTGAACTTTTAGATTATACTCAATGTCGAGTTTGAAACGCTCACGAGCTTGAACAGCTTGTTGCTTTGCAAGTTCTTCCTGACGGCGTTTCTCTTCCTCTGCACGTTTCTTTGCTGCAAAAGCATTACGGAGCTGCTGCAACTTGTAAGATACAGTATTAGCTTTCGTTGGGTCAATATCGTTCTCAAGAACGGTAAATTCCGTGCGTATCTGGTCGAACAACTTAGTAACTGGAGAACGACGTTCGTTCATCTTCTTAACCGTCTTACGTGCTTTCTCAATGAACACTGCTGCTGCTTGGTCGAGCTCATCAGTCATGTTGCCACCGTTCTGCTCGATGAGGCTAAGTATCTTCAGTCCAGCCTCGACACACTTATCATGCGATAGGGAATTATCCTTGTATGATTGCGGTGCAGCTTGCACAATCTGCGCAATATTTTCTTGTTTTACTATTGTAAGTTCGTTATTCATATCTTTTGTTTTTAAGGGGGTACACATTGGTATTTTAGTGTACTCCATATATCTATCTAATTTGATACAGTACAAACCATTGATTTGTTGGCGTACATCTTTACATTGCTTACAAATATCTGATGGCATTCGTTAGAAAGTATCGTCATTGTCTCCCTGCTTTGCAGGGTCAATGGTTACACCTGCCGACATATCTTGTGGGGCAGCGAAACTCTCTTCCTCTGCTTGCACAGTATGAGGCTGAGACTCAGGTTCTGCTTCCGTTTCCGTTACGCCTCCGTATGGGTCGAAGTCCTTTGTTGGGTCATCAATAACATCACTCTCAAACTGTGTACCCTTACCGATAGCAATCTTAGGGTAAGACTTGAAAGCATGCTTGATGCACTTTGCCATAAGGAAACCTGTATCTATCTGACCATTAACGGAAAAATAAAGCTCGTTGGCTTTTTCTACACGTTGATGTGAGTTCTGATCATAGTAAGCATTATTCTTTGCCGAATAATTGGCAAGACGCTGCCAGTCGCCCTTCAACATTACAGAATAATCTACGCTCCCATCTATGCGTGTTATCTTCATAAAACAAGCAATGATATTCTCAGATGTACGAGGAAGATTACAACGATAGTTTACATACTTGTGTCCGTCCGTTTCTCCGTAAGAGAACTCATCACCCTCATACACAATAACAGGATTATCAGCATGTCTAATTTGTCCTGCTCTTGCCCGAAGTACCAATTCTCCATACCCCGAAATGGTAAGATTACAGCGACTTTCCCACATATCCTTACCATTCTGTGGGTTTACACCAGCCTTATGGTTACGAGGTAAGAGGTAACATAATGCCTGTGCGCCTTGTTCCAAAGATAGACCACGTACAGCGAGGTCTATGAATGCAAAGAATACCGATATACCAGTACACTTACGCAATTTCTCGTTATCTCTCAACTGCTTATTGAAGTTGATTGCTTCTCGTTCATAGGCAGCTTCTCCACCTTGCTTCCATATCATGTCATAGACATTGATAAACTGGGAGCGTACATACTCATCACGCACCACTTCTGTTGCAGAAAGTGTTTGCAGATGTTTTGCTTGATTGATAGTCTCACTCATAATTATTAATTTTGTTTGTTATAAAATCGTTGTGGCTCGGATTGGAGTTGCACCAATTCCTCATTCGACCCAAATCTCCACTTATCGAGCGTGCCCTGCGTACACTACCGAGCCTAATAGACTACTCGAAGTAGTCTTGCTCTGTGCGCTGAAGTACTCTTAACCTTTTTGTGGAATATTCTACCTTGCCAGGTCTCTTATATGGATGTATCAACCCTTTCTTACGCCACCTATCAACATTGCCACGCCCGAACATACTGTAGGCTTTTCGCTGGCTTATCATTTCAGGATCATTCCTGTCGTTCTGTAAGAATGAAGCTAAACGAGCAGCTAAGTCGTTCATAAACGTGTCGTACGAAACCACCTTATCGGAGAATACTAATTGAACCATAGCTTAATCTTCTTCTATTGCCAAGTCTGACAGTTCCTTAATCTTGCCGAGACTATCCCAGTGCTTGAACAGTTTGTAGAAAGCAGCAAAGCCGACTAAAGCAAAAGTTTTTGTCAATAATAACATCAACGTATTGTTGGTCTCACTAAATAAAAAGAATAGTGAGACGGTGAAGATGGCAAACAATACGTAATTGCGCCAATTCTTGTAGATTGAAAAATACTTCTTCATAACTATTTACTTTAATCGTTTAACTTTGATAACTCGCTTTACTCTATCGGTCTCAGTGGTATATTTGCGGTCGTATCGCAAACCTGATGTGCTGGCAATACTCTGAACAGTACTAATTCGCTCAACAGGAAATTCTATTTCCGCACCGACTGCCATTTCGTACATTTGTTTTGATAAACTTTTTCTTACCATTGTTTTGATATGTCAATTTATAATTTTAACTTTATAGTGCAAAGATATTCATTCTGCTTTTAAAAAACAAGCATATTGCGAACTTTGTATATTCATTTTGAATTATTTAACATTTACAATATGGAAAAGAAAGACATTCTTGAAAGCCTTGTAAATTACTATACTAATGGTAATAAGGCTAAATTTGCAGCGAAGTTGGGAATAAAGCCACAAACCATAAACACATGGTTAGGTCGCAACTCTTTCGATATAGAGCTAATATATTCAAAATGCGAATATTTATCAGGAGATTGGCTTCTTAGTGGAGGTGAGGGTGAAATGCTTCGTGCTACCAAGATAATCAAAGCGGATAATGGAAGTATCGTTACAGGAGACAATAGCAGCGTTCACGGCAATGCCACTAATGTAACGTTGGCGGACGTGGCTGTGATGCAGGAGCGTATCAAGTCACTTGAGGCGTTGCTGGAGGAGAAAGAGCGATTGATAAGAGTGTATGAGAAAATGAACAAATAACTTTCAAACAGCCTTGACTTATGAAAAACTTAGATGAGATAACCATTAACGACATCCTTGAAAATATCATTAAAACCTATGCAATCAAAAAGAAGCGGAAAGATATTATTTCTTACTATGTTCAAAAATTTGAGGTCGGTCTTTTTGGAAATGAGAATGAAGAGGGAAAGTTTATAACAGAAAATGAAATAGCAAAACGAGTTGAAGACGTACAGAAAGCAGATAAGAATAGTGCGGATCCATATCTTCGGTATTCAAGTCCCTATTACTCAAAATCAAGGAAGAAAGGTTTGATACGTTTGTAGGTACACAGATAAGATACATATTAGTTGCAAGATGTTCTTTTAACGGAGAGGACAGAAATCTGTTTTTTACATTTACCAACAATGACATACAACGGCTGATGTATAAGAAAGTCATACCACAGCCAGGTGGCGATGGGAAAAATCTTTCAATAAAGATAGAGTTTGACCAAAGAACTGGTAAAGCATGGATGTATAACGACAAAGACAGGGACGAGGTAACATTTAATATGAACAATTTTGATTTGTAGTAACGATGAAAAAGGCATTATTAGTTTTTGATGTATGAAGAGAATACTTTTGTTATTTATAGCTTCTATGTGTTTTTTGCTTTCCTTCTCGCAAGTCCATATGACGGCACAAGAGAAAGGTTATTATAAAAAGCAATGGATTGATATATGTCGTACCATAAATCAGCAATGTCCTATACATGTTGATAAAGTTACCGAGTTAAGGTCGATGGTGTTCTATAATTGGACTGTAACAACTAATTATGTTACGAATATAGATTGGAGTCTTTTAGAAGAGGCTGAGAAAAAAGAGATAATGTATAACGTGAAGAAAAATATGAAGGCACGGCTGAAACAAATATACGCAAAAGGGAAATACAGCTTTGGAATGAAGAATTTTTCAGAAGTATGTAAGTTGTTAGGTCTAAAATTCCGATACAACTATATTGATGAAGATGGAAGATTAATAGGAGTTGTGACTTTGGATTATAAAGATTTTAGGTAGAATTAATTTAAGAGAACTGTTATGCTGTATGAACGGTTTGCAGAATTGCGCACAGAGCTTCCAAATTTTAATAACGATACAACAAGATAAATAATAAGATTAGGAATGAAAAAAGGAATTTATAATTTGGTTTTGGTAGCAGTGTTTATCCTTTGTATTCTTGCAGTCTCATTCATTATGGCTTGGGTAGAGAAATTATTTGCTATACGTATTGGACAGGCACTCATGTATGCAGGATTTTTTGTAGGCATTGGTATTTTCTTTATATTAAAGCCAATAATACATAAGCTCTTTTTCAAAGATAATCAATAATGGCAAAGAAATAAGTATGGCTGATAAATATTATAACTTAGCTAAAATTATCATCTGGTTGCTACTAACAGGTTGTATTTATCTGATAGCAGAGGACAACCGTTATCACTACATAAAGATATCTGATGATACCTATGCGGTCTTTGACAAATGGACACGAACATACAGGGTTGGCATCGTAGATTTCGACAACGACCCATATTCATGGCAGAGGCACGACTTGAT
This sequence comes from Prevotella amnii CRIS 21A-A, assembly GCF_000177355.1. Lineage (NCBI taxonomy): Bacteria > Pseudomonadati > Bacteroidota > Bacteroidia > Bacteroidales > Prevotellaceae > Prevotella > Prevotella amnii. Next base: position 254 of record NZ_ADFQ01000019.1, on the reverse strand, counting down.
GCCTAAGAAAATTAGTCTAAGGCAAAAATAGCCATTTTAAGCCGTTAAAAAATCGAGTACAATTACTTTATCGTTTTTGGCGTTCGAAGCGGTAGAAACGAAAGGAAATGGACAAATAAGCGATTTTACAAGATGACTCACAGACAGCATAAACAATAAAGCAAAAAACAATGAATTAAATATCAAAAAAATGGAGAGTATAAGTTGTTTACACAAGTACTCTAACTGCACGATGTTCAGGCATATTTTTCTGT